>JBCCVV010000280.1:0-8863 GCA_039194925.1 Bacteroidota bacterium | reverse complement strand
TTTTCATATTCGAACTCTACTTCATGTTTTTTATCAACGACGTGAAATAGGATCACCTCATGTTTTGCATGACGAAGATGTTGTAAGGCTGAGAACAATTGTTCACCTTGATCTTTATCGTCAAACATGTCACTAAATATCACCACCAATGATCTTTTGTGGATACTATCTGCTATTTGATGAAGCGCCTGTGCAGCAGCAGTCTGTTTATTTTCCGTTTTATCCTGAATCAACTTATCCAGATAGGTAAGAAGCAGTCTATAGTGTGTCGTTGATGATTTGCAACGGGTATGTTCCCGTAGTTCGTTATCAAAAAGAGACAATCCAAAAGCGTCCCTTTGTTTTTTGAGCAAGTTCATTAGAGATGCTGCGGCCATAGCCGAAAACTCCAGTTTATTTGGAGATTTACCCTTGGACTTTGGGAAATACATACTGCTGGAAGTATCGAGGACGATTTGGCATCGAAGATTTGTTTCTTCTTCAAATCTCTTAACAAACATCTTATCCGATCTTGCGTATACTTTCCAATCAATATCTTTGGTAGATTCACCTTGATTATACAATCGATGCTCTGCAAATTCTACCGAAAATCCATGAAACGGACTTTTATGCAATCCAATGATAAATCCCTCTACAACCTGTTTTGCCAATAGCTCTAAATTGTCCAATTGCCTCAAATCCTTATCATCGAAATAACTCATAAACTTTTGTTCTAAATGATCATATAAAATCAAAACCCTCGTCCAGATGATAGAACGAGGGCCTCAATATAAATGTTTTTATCTAAATCACATTCTTATAAATGTGCCTTCAATTTTTCTGTCAACGTAGCCTTTGTAGCAGTACCTACATGCTTATCTACTACTTCTCCATCCTTGATAAATAAGATTGTGGGTATGGATCTTACTCCATATTTCATAGAGATTTCAGGATTGTGGTCAACATTTACCTTTCCAATCGTTGCTTTCCCTTCAAATTCTGTTGACATATCGTCGATGATCGGTCCAATAAGCCTGCAGGGTCCGCACCATTCTGCCCAAAAGTCGACTACTGATACTCCTCCACTTAGTGCTGTATCGTTAAAATTGCTATCTGTGAATTCAAAAGCCATTGTATGTTTTTTTTATTAGTTATGATATGAATTGAGCCTAAACTCATCATTATTACGTAAAAGTAACAACAAGTCACAAATATATGTTTGGATATTCGCAAATAAATGTCATTTGGCCGATCAATTTAACCCTTATATAAGAAATATGTGAAAATTTTCTAACATGATCCCTTGTCTTAAATTATCATTCTTGTACCTTATCTGACAATTGAAGTGAGTGACCTACGATAAATTTAGTACTTTTGCACACTTAATTGTATAGTCGATATAAACAATATATGAAGTCTGTAAAATCGCTTTTACTTACTGTTCTATTTTTGACAGTAATGACAGTAATTTCTTTTGGACAAAATGCTTTGGTTAGGGGAAATATCTATGATAAAAGTTCAGGAGAACCCATTCCATATGCCAATGTATTTATAGAAAATACCACCAAAGGAACCAATACAAATATTGATGGTTTTTATTCCATTTCGGATGTTGAGCCAGGCAATTACGTTGTAGTAGCTACCTTTATCGGATATGATACAGCCAGAGTTTCCATTAAGCTGACAAAAAATGATATTGAATACACCAGTCTTTATCTTTCCGAATCATCCATTAATATTGGTGTAGTAGATATTTCAGCCAGTCGGCAAACGGATCGAACGGAGGTGAAAATATCTCAAGTCAGTGTATCCCCACGTCAAATTAAAGCGTTGCCATCAGTTGGTGGCGAACCGGATATTGCTCAATATCTACAGGTTATTCCCGGTATCATCAGCACGGGTGACCAGGGAGGACAGTTATATATAAGAGGTGGATCGCCCGTACAGAATAAAATACTTTTAGACGGTCTCACGATTATAAACCCTTTCCACAGTATCGGTTTTTTCTCGGTTTTTGAAACGGATATCATTAAAAATGTCGATGTACTTACCGGAGGTTTTGGTGCTGAATATGGAGGAAGGATATCGGCAATTGTTGACATTCAAACCAGAGACGGTAACAAAGTTCGCCCAACTGGATTTGTCTCTGCTTCACCTTTCGCAGCTAAGGCATTAATTGAAGGGCCCATTTCCAAGTTTAAAGAAGGCGGTGGAAGCACTTCATTTGTAGTGAGTGCCAAAAAATCTCTGATAGATCAAACCAGCAAAAACCTATATTCGTATGCCGCTGAAAATGACACCATAGGATTGCCTTTTTCATTTCAGGATATATATGCCAAGATGTCATTTAAATCGGCGAATGGCAGCAGTGTAAATATTTTTGGTTTTAATTTCCAAGATGCTTTTGATGACCCCACGTTGGCCAATATTGAATGGGAAAATACGGGTGTGGGTGCAAATTTTAATTTGATCCCAGCTACGAGTAATATCATTATGTCTGGAGCGATTGGTTTTAGCAATTATGATTTGGGCTTTGTGGATGAAAGGGATGATCGAAGAAGTGCTATACGAGAAATTGGAGCTAATATTGATTTTAAATTTTTCGGCAACAACAATGAGTTTTCCTATGGAATTGACTTAAGAAGCATTCGTACGGATTTTGACTTTGTAAACCCGTTTAGTCAAATCTTTATGGAACGTCAGTCAACTACAGAAATTTCGGGATACCTGAAGTATCGACAAATTATTGGCAACCTGGTAATTGAGCCTTCAGTTCGATTTATGTATTATGCATCGCTATCCACATTTTCTCCAGAACCGAGATTGGGACTGAAATACAACATCAGCAATAAACTTCGATTCAAATTTGGAGCGGGTTTATACTCTCAAAACCTGTTGAGTACTTCTAATGAAAGAGATGTGGTCAATCTATTTAATGGATTTCTTTCCGGACCTACCGAGCAAGTTCGAGGTTTTGATGGAGAACCACTAGACAATGTATTACAAACCTCAAGACATTTAGTTGGGGGATTTGAATATGATGTTTCCGATAATTTGCAAGTAAACGTTGAAGGATATTATAAAGAATTCCCGAGATTGATCACTGTGAATAGAAATAAGCTTTCAACGCTTGAAGCAAACTATATTGAAGAGGAAGGGGAAGCATATGGTATAGATTTTTCTGCAAAATACGAGAAGCGTAATCTATACGTTTGGGCTACCTATTCTTATGGATTTGTGCGAAGATTTGATGGTGAGCAGCTCTACCCTACTATTTTTGATCGAAGACACAATGTTAACTTTTTGACCACCTATAATTTCGATGAAAAAGGTACCTGGCAGGCAAGTGTTCGATGGAACTTTGGTAGTGGATTCCCATTTACAAGAACGCAGGGATTCTATAACCAACTTACCTTCCTGGAAGGATTAAGCACTGATTATACCACTGAAAATCCACAAGATCCGGGAATACTATATTCTGAGGATCGAAATGATGGACGTCTTCCGTATTATCATAGATTGGACATTTCAGTTACTAAAAAAATCCAGTTCTCTGAGAACTTTGGTTTGGAAATCATTGCGAGTGTAACGAATGCATACAATCGGGATAATATCTTCTACTTTGATAGATTAGATTATGATCGCGTGGATCAGTTGCCTACAATACCCAGTCTAGCTGTAAAAGCAACTTTCTAGGATCACGAATTCAAGGCAAGATTCTAGGAAACTATGCATCCAACGTCGTATGTAGAACGAATTGCGCAAAACGCTACTAAACCGGACTGAGGTCAATACGCCTTCCTCTAGTTCCAGGAACCAGGCGAAGCAAAGGTCTCTTGACTTCTTGCTTATTTAAGGTATAAATGCAATTTGTTTTATACACTCCAACCTCTTTGTATTTTAAAATTAGCGTAATTAAAAGTAGATTTATGGATACAGTCTGAATTCAAGTCATGTACCCTAAACTCTACTATGTTGTCATTTGTACTATTTTCGTTTTCTCATGTAAAACTGATCCTATCTTAGATGCACATACCCTAATCGAAAGGTGTGTTGAAGCGCATGGAGGAATACAGCAATGGAAGATGATGGACACTACGAAATACGTCAAGAATATTGTACTGTACAAGGACGACGGAAGCATAGAAAAGGAATTAGATCAAGTTCATTTTTACCATACCATGCCATCCCTTCAAGGGTCAATATCGTGGTCTGATTCGCTGCAAAGGGAGATCATTTACGAGAATGGAAAAGCGTATAAAATTAATCAAGGCAAAAAAGAGGCTCCAAGCCAGTCTGCATTAAATACATTCAATTCAGCTTATTACGTCTTAAACATGCCTTGGAAACTGATGGACGAATCAGCCGTAATAACCTACATAAGTGTTGATACCATCTTGAACGATCGAAAAGTCCATACCCTTCAGGTTGTATATCCCTCGGAAGAAAAACAAGACGATTGGGAATATTATTTGGATTACAATGAATATTTTCTGGTGGCCAACAAAGTCCATCATGGGTCCACGTATAGCCTGATTACGAATGACTCTTTTACGGAATACAAAGGGTTAAAATTTAATGCGAAGCGGGCATCTTATATGGTGGATAGCCTGGGTGAAGTGTTGTATTTGAGGGCCAAATATTTATATTCATTTGAGGAGTGATTTTTAGTTACACGGAGTTTCAACGGAGAAGACAGGGAGTGGCCTTTAGGTTTGTAATCAAAGAATTAGAAATCTATTCCACCAGCATTACTACCTATGACCGCAGGACAGGATTGAATCCGTTGTGCGCTTCATATTTAAACCAAAATAGGCTCTGAAATCAAATTCCAAAGCCTATTACTTTTTATATAAATTGAGAAGAAAAACTTAAGCGTTTCTATCCATACAATTCAGATCTTCAAAAGCTTGAGTCAATCTTTTAATGAATGATTGTTCCGCTACTCTTAGCCACTTTCTAGGATCATAGTATTTTTTGTTGGGTGAATCCTCTCCGTCCGGATTACCAATTTGCGATTGCAAGTAATTAAAATTCTTAGCACTATATCCTCTTACACCATCCCAGAATGCCCATTGCTGATCGGTATCAATATTCATTTTAATGGCTCCATATTCGATGGCTTCACGAATTTCTTCCTGACTACTGCCTGATCCTCCATGGAAAACAAAGTTGATTGGCTGCGGTGCCGTATTAAACTTGTTTTGTACGTACTCCTGGCTATTTTTCAAAATAATCGGTCTCAACTCTACATTGCCTGGTCGGTATACGCCATGTACATTACCAAAGGCGGCAGCTACGGTAAACTTATCGCTAACCTGGCTCAATTCTTCATATGCATAGGCTACCTCTTCCGGTTGTGTATAAAGTTTAGAGCTATCTACATCACTATTGTCCACACCATCTTCTTCCCCACCGGTTACACCCAATTCTATTTCCAGTGTCATGCCCATTTTTTCCATTCTCTCCAAGTACTTTTTGCAAATTTCTATGTTTTCCTCTATGGGCTCTTCCGAGAGGTCCAACATATGTGAGCTATACAACGGAAAGCCATTTTTTTCATAATACTTCTCACTGGCATCCAGCAAACCATCAACCCAGGGAAGCAATTTCTTTGCGCAATGGTCCGTATGAAGAATAGCTGTAACTCCATACGCCTCTGCCAGATTGTGTACGTGCATTGCTCCTGCTATTCCACCTACGATGGTCGCTTTATGATCTTCATTGCTCAATCCTTTACCTGCATAAAAGGCACATCCGCCGTTCGAAAATTGAATAATAATAGGAGAATTTACTTCTCTTGCGGTTTCTAAAGCTGCATTTACAGAGTTAGTTCCAACACAGTTGACAGCTGGTAACGCAAAGTTTTTCTCGTTGGCATAGTTGAACAACTCTGTTACTTCGTCACCATGCAATACTCCTTTTCTAAACTTCATTTTGTTTTTTCTTTATTGATTGTTTAATTGAAGCATCAATTTACTTCGAATCACTTGTTTAGGTCTTTAAATTATTCCTTGGGCCGCAAGATATCGCTCTGCATCCAAAGCAGCCATACATCCGGTGCCCGCTGCCGTTACCGCTTGACGATAGACATTGTCCTGAGCATCACCACTGGCAAACACACCTTCTATATTCGTCTTGGTCGAATCCGGCTTCGTAATTAAATACTTGGAGTTGTCCATATCCAATTGACCTTCGAATATCCAGGTGTTAGGCTTGTGCCCAATGGCTACAAAAAATGCACTTGCATCGATCACGCTCTCTTCTCCCGTCTTATTATTGGTTACTCTGGCTCCTATTACTTCTTCATCCCCTAAGACTTCAAGCGCTTCTGTATTCCAATAGATTTCTATGTTTTCTGTATCAAATACTCTTTGCTGCATGATTTTACTGGCTCTCATTTCATCTCTTCGAATCAGCATGTGCACTTTTGAACACAATTTGGCCAGATAAGTCGCTTCCTCCGCTGCAGTGTCACCCGCTCCTACGATAATTACTTCCTTTCCTCTAAAAAAGAAACCATCACATACTGCACAAGCAGATACTCCTTTATTCATCAGTTTCGTCTCAGATTCCAGTCCTAGCCACTTGGCACTTGCGCCAGTTGCTATGATTACCGAGTCGGCATGAATCTCGTGTCCGGTTTCCGACCACACTTTTTTTACATCTCCCGTAAAATCGACTTTTTCAATCATTTCAAATCTCACTTCGGTACCAAATCGTTCTGCCTGTTTTTTGAAATGCTCCATCATTTCAGGTCCCATGACACCGTCTGGGTATCCAGGGTAATTCTCAACATCATTGGTTATGGTAAGCTGTCCTCCAGGCTCTTTTCCAGTATATAACACTGGCTTCATATTTGCCCTGGCTGCGTAGATTGCAGCGGTATATCCCGCGGGACCTGATCCGATAATTAAACAGTGAATTTTTTCTGGTGTTGTATTGCTCATTAATTCTATTTTATTTAAGAATACTCTTGTAGCGTAAAGCGCCGCAAAAATATAAATTTTTATAATGTATTGTCCATAATGTAAATGCTTATTTGATTGGAAAAGTTGATGCAGTCTATTCTATGTGTATATCATAAGACAATCTTCATAGGTAAATACAATGCACTTATCTAATTAATGAATTGTTTGTCGATCTGAGCAGTTACATTTGTTACAAGCAATACTGAACCCAAAATGCTTATTGATTCTCAATGATGGCACATTTGAACACCATGTAAAGAATTTGAAATGATTTTATATAACCTGCTCATATTTGCATTTGGATTTTGGAATGTTTTTAAAAAGAACAAGTCGCTTAGTCCAATATTTGGTTTAGGCTTTATTGCAGCCCTTGCACTTTCCATCCTTAGCATATACAATTCACAAGTAAGTGCGGACGAGAAAATATTACAAACTGTTGCAGTCCTGTTAGGTCTGGGTGTAATGGGATTTATTCTTATTGCGCTTTCAAAAAATAAATTGGCCCAGATTGGCGCAGTAATAATGGCGGCTGTGGGTTTTAATATGTATGTAAGCAATCCACACACACCAATAGATCCTAATATCCGATTGGATGAGCAGGCCGAATTATTAATCCGTCTGGATCATGATAAAAAGGAGAAATTGATCAAGAAAATAGAAGCATTAAATTTTGTTGCCCATATTGATCCTTTGCTCTCTCCTACCGATGCCAACTCTACCGAACTTGATGACTATGTAAAAGTAGATGTTGTCGAAAACTATGATATCAATTTAGCCATTGCAGATATACATGAAATTGAAGGAATAGAATGGATTGAACCTAATGAATTATTGGAGCTTAAACTTCAGAGAACAGAACCGCCTAAATCAAAAACAGATTTTGCCCAAAGTGTAAATGATCCGCTCTCTTCAAGACAATGGAACATGGAAGTGTTGAATATGGGGGCTTATTACGAATTGTTCAAGTCGGGAAAATATCGTCCACAAAAGACGGCCAGGCTTTTCATTTTGGATAGTGGTGTCAATGCAAAGCACGAAGACCTAAGAAGTAATTTTGCCAGTCACGTGTCACAAGATCGATCCGCCAATGAATCTGATGTCCATGGTCATGGTACCCACTGCGCTGGGGTAGCGGCTGCTACCACAAACAATGGAATGGGCATCGCTTCAATGAACCCCGGCAGTGAATGGGTGACTGTGAGCAGCGTTAAGGTTATGAATAATTTTGGATTTGGCTCACAGGCAAGGATTATTGAGGGAATAATAGAGGCGGTTGATGCCGGAGCAGATGTGATTTCCATGTCGATCGGTGGCAAATCGACTCAACTCAAAGAAGAAGCCTACTATGAAGCCATCCAATACGCGGATGATCATGGAGTAATTATTGTAGCCGCAGCGGGTAATAATGCGGGAGATGCAGCAGAAATCACTCCTGCCAATTCAGAAAAAATAATAACAGTAGCTGCATTAGATCGGCAACTGAAAAAAGCACAATTCTCTAATTATATTACAAATACAAATTATGGTGTCGCAGCACCTGGAGTTTCAATTACATCTCCTTGGAAGGGCGGTAGGTATGCCGCTTTTGATGGCACCAGTATGGCGGCACCGCACGTTTCGGGATTGGTAGCGGTGATGCGATCTCTTGATGCTGAACTTACCACCAAGAGGGCTTATGAAATCCTCCACAACACAGGCAAGAAAACTCAGAATGCTCGATTGACAGGGAATTTGATTCAGCCAGTGGAGGCGATTAAGTCGATGAGGTAGAAATACAGTACGATTGATTATTGCAGTACTGTTCTAAATTGATAGAAAAAGCGTTCGATTAATCTCAAGTCTTCAGTTATGATTTCAGCCGTTCCACTCATTTCCTGTCGGAATTCTATTTCTTGTTTATATGAAGTGATGAG
>JBCCVV010000279.1:0-8926 GCA_039194925.1 Bacteroidota bacterium | reverse complement strand
TGATTTTGACTTTTCTCTAAGACGTGCATAAAGGTTTCGCAAAGTTAGTTAGCTAAGTATGATATTGATTATTCGCTGAGATGTGGACAAAGGTTTCGTAAAATTTAGATAACTGGGCATGATGTTGACAATGAACTGCAATGGGGAGAAAGATTTTTGAAAGTTATATGGCTAGGTGTGATGTTGACATTTAACCACTACGTGCAAATAGATATTGTAAAGGTTGTCAACATTGAGCCGAATGGTACTAATAACATAGCGTTTCGTGCAAATAGTGGATCAATTTGAAAATTGCTTATAGGAGAATTAAAATATTGTATATTCTTTAATGACCGTGAGAAACGTTTCTATTGAGCTTTTTACCTTTAGAGCTATGGCTGCGAATCTTTAATCTGCCTGTTCTACTATTCGGAGGGAAGTTGTAATTTGTTTCACAGACAGTAATAAACTATTTTAACATAGATTTTAAATTTACAGTACATTCTAATTATTGGAAATGATATGAAAGAAGAGAAAAATGAGAATAAAGTTGAAGAACCGATAGCTGGGTACGGTACGGGCTATACCTATGCTGATTATATGAAGTTTGAGTTTGATGAGATGGTAGAGCTGATTAAAGGGAAAATTTTCAAGATGAGTCCGGCACCCAAATCCTACCATCAGGAAATTGGAGGTAACTTGTATTTGATCCTGGGAAATTATTTAAAGGATAAAGCTTGCAAAGTATATTTTGCCCCTTTTGATGTAGTATTACCTATTAGGAATGAAAGCAAGGACAAATCAACAACGGTGGTCCAACCTGATATTTGCGTAATTTGTGACCTATCTAAAATTGACGATGCTGGTTGTTTTGGTGCTCCTGATTTTATAGTAGAAATAATTTCGGCAAGTACATCAAAAAAGGATATGAACAACAAGTATCAGGTCTATGAAGAAGCAGGAGTCAAGGAGTATTGGATAGTTTTTCCCAAGGATGAGATTATCAATTGTTATGTTCTTCAAAATGGAAAGTATTCACTTGCCAGGGCATATACAAAAGGAGAAAAAGCCACTTTATACACTCTTCCAGAATTGACTTTAGATGTGGATGAGGTCTTTTTCATCAAAAAATGAACGACGTATAGTAATACTTAATGAAGTGATTTAAAAACATATTGTTAAGTCCTTTGCAACATCTTGAATGCCAACTTATCGCATTTTTTTCGGCGCTTAGCTATGGCTATGCTTCTCAAAAAACACTTCAATTTGACAATCAATCTATTACAAATCATGTTAACATACGTTTTTAAATCACTTCAATATGAAAATAATACTTAACTATGAAAATAGTAAACCTGTATTTCTTAATGTAAATTGCAATGACATTTAGAATCTTGATGGATGCTCTAACTTAATTTTCACTTCTAAAAAAATTACCCTCCGGAAATCAATGCATCCAAATCTCCAAAAATCTTTTTGTAAACGCCTGTGGAATCGGAACCAAAAAAAGCTTCATTTTCACTGCTCTTTATTATAAATCCATTTGCCGAATTATAAGCTTGTATGGTCAAAGGAGCAGCCATATTATCTACTCTAATCGTCATTGTCTTGCTGCTTCCTGAATTTCCGGAAAAGCCATCCGCAAAAGTTGTACTGGTAATATTACTCAACCCTCGGAGATAGGAGGTCATTCCTATTGAGTCTACCTGGATCCCATTATATGTCCAAAGATTTTTACCTGCAGGTTGCAGAGGCGTTCCATTGTATTCTATTCCTCGGATATCGTCTTTATTGATACTTATCAACTTGTTATTTCTGAAGCTATTAAAGTCCGTATCAAAACTCATGGATATCATACCGTCCAAAGAATAGATTTCATTATCATCGGCGATTCGTCCATACGATGTGGCGCTTCGGGTGTTTTGGTTGAAATTGAATCTTCCAAATATCACCTTGTTCAACAAATTATCACCTTGATAGACTTCTACTATTTTACCATTTTTATCGTCTACTTCATAATCGACTTGATTTTCTTCTTTTTTCGAGATCAGCCTTTTGGTCGGAATATAAGCTATCTGAGAAAGTACCGAGGTTACTCTGTTTTTATCCGCAGCAGTGGTCAATGTGCTGTTGGAGATGTTCCAATTTCCGTTTGATCTGGTTAGTGTTAATACAGTACTATCCATTCCTTTTGGATACAATACCAATTTGTCGACGGTTGCTGTATCTACTTGCATCAATACCGATTTGAAGCTGGTATCCGAAACCCGGTTAAATGATTTATTCAATATCCAAATACCTAGTAGTACAAAAAATATGATCGCAAGTATTTTATTATTCCAATTCATCTTTTCTAATTTCTATTGGTTTTCAGTTTATAGATAAGATTCATTCATTCGTTTGTTTCTTAATTGTCGGTTTCGTTGATTTCTGAACAACCCAATTAAGATGACCAATACCAATGGCAATAAAAAATTAATCCATTTGAGCGTAGTTGCTTTCGCTTCTTCGAAGTCATCGATTGGCCGAGAGGAAACTCCTTTTGTTCTTAGACTTATCAAGCCGGTATCATCCGAAAGCCAATCAATGGCATTGACCAAAAGGCTAAAATTATCTGCATTGCCCTGGCCCCTGCCTTCTGAAATCGGAAAATCACCATCACCAAAAACAATCATTTTAGAATTAACACCAGTATTACCAAAATCTCCTTCCACCACCGCTCCGATGGTTTGCGGGCCTACTGGAAAATCAGCTGATGTCCATTGTTTCTGAACTTCCAAAAAGAGCGGTACATTCTTAATCGCTGATCGTTCGGAGGTTGTAAGAATAGGAATGAAGTTTAGTGAAGAGTCGCCGGACATCGTGATAGGACTAACAAATGGAAATGAAATCTGATCCAAACCACCAACTACAGGATGCTCACCAAATGAGGTGACTCTGGGGTAGTAAGGGAATTCAATCTGAGTATTTACCATAAAGAACCCTTTTCGTTGCTGGGCAGTGACGGTGGCGCAATTGGCATCCAGAATAAAAGAGCTTCCTACATCCACCCCTTTGCTGCCTAACCATGACGTAATATCGTTTTCGATTGTGCTTCCTTGCATGGTCTGGAAATCTCCTTCGACCGTATTGATTGCAACAGCCAGATTTCCTCCATTATCCAGATAATTGTTCAAATTTAAAAGCCCTATCTGACCTATACTATCTTTTGGGTTGAGCAACAAAACTGCCTTATGCCGCTGAGGAACGGGATCGCTCAAATTCACACTTTCGATATCGTACAAAATGCTTAAAGCTTGATATACCTGTGCGATTTGATCAAAACCGGGTTCTCCATTTCCCTGTACAATTCCAATTGTCGGTTTAGCAGCAACGGAAACCTTTTTAATGGATGTGGTCAAACTATATTCCAAAGGACCTTGAGGAGAAACAAAAGGGATAATATCCTGTTGATCGCCTTGACTGATCACAGCACCCATAAAAGCCCTTTTTTGCACCACCTGATCTTTCTCTCTTGCGTTGATTAGCAGGGGTTGGATCCCATTTTGGGCAGCTTCCTGTTCTTTCTCGGGACTTTCATTTGGATTGATAAATTCGAAATTTACCATTCCTCCAGACCGTGTTGCATATTCCCGAAGAAGATTTTCGAAATCTGAAAGTGATTTATTGTATTGTTGTGGAAGGTCTTTGGTGAAATAGGCCGTTACCGTTACGGGTTCTTCCAACTCATTTAAAATATCTTTTGTGGCTTGACTGAGTGTATAACTTTTATCCTGAGTAAGATCGAAGCGTAAGAAAAAGTCTCTTGACAATAAATTCAGTAAGAGCAGGATTCCTCCAATTAATAATAATGAGATTACTTTTTTATTCATGATCATTAATTTCTTTTTGAAACCATAAATTGAGCAAGGATGAGGGCGAAGAACGTGACCGACAAGAAGTAGATCAAATCCTTTGTGTCAATAACACCTCTGGATATGCTATCGAAGTGATTGGAAAGGCTTAATGTATCAAAAATTTCAGCAATCAATCCACTATTTGAATGGCTCACAATATCGAAGAGAAAATGAAAACATACACCAATCAATAAAGCGACAATAAAGGCTGCAATTTGATTTTTGCTTATGCTGCTGGCAAATAAGCCAATACCAATATAAGCAGAACTCATTAAGATCAAACCAAAGTAGCCTGCAATGGATGCGCCATGATCAAAATTACCTAAAGTACTCACAGTCACATAATAAGGAATCGTGAGGAGTAGGGCAGTAACGATCATTAGCAATCCGGCCAGGTATTTTCCTATTACCAATTGAAGGTCTGATACGGGTTTGGTTAATAGCAATTCCAATGTTCCTACTTTTTTTTCTTCTGCCAAGAGTTTCATGGTAATGGAAGGGATGAAAAAGAATAAGGTAAGATTGGCAATGCTAAAAAATACCTGTAAATCCGCTTGTTTTCTAAAAAAGATGTCGCCATTGCCACTCAACCAGGTGAAAAATCCTGTGAATCCTAGAAAGGCAATCAATAAAATGTATGCAATCAGAGAGTTGTAAAATTCACTCAGCTCCCGCTTTGCAATTGTCCAAATCTGTTTCATGCTTAGTTTAAGGTTAAGTCTCTAAAAATGTCTTCTAATTTCGTTTCCACAGGGATCATTTCTAATATCGGCCAATTCTTTTCCTGACACAATCTGAAAATTGATCTGCAAGCGTCTACAGTGGACGTAGATTGGATTTCAAATCGATGGGTGTGCGGATCATGTATGTTCACGCCTAAGATTTGTGGTAAGTTCATCAACGCTTCTTTTGTGTTTTCTGAGCTTTCACTCTCGATGCGAGCTTTTACAATTTGATTTCCCTGAGCTTGATCCCGAAGTGTGGTTGCAGTGCCATCTGCCACGATTTTACCCTTATTGATGATAAGAATGCGATCACAAGTGGCTTCGACTTCAGGTAAAATATGGGTGCTAAGAATGACCGTTTTTTCTTTTCCAATATTCTTAATCAATTCGCGGATTTCTACGATTTGGTTTGGATCAAGACCAGTTGTCGGTTCATCCAAGATGAGGATTTCGGGTTCGTGAATCATTGCTTGGGCAAGACCCACACGCTGTTTGTATCCTTTGGATAATTCGCTAATTTTTTTGTGTTTTTCTCGATCTAATCCACACAATCGAACCATTTTTTTGATTTGGCCGGGGATTTCTGCTTTAGGCACATTTTGTAGTTCTGCGCAGAAATGCAGGTAGTCAATTACAGGCATTTCCTGATACAAAGGATTATGTTCTGGGAGATAACCTACATTGTCCCTAAAATTACCATTTGCAATGGGAGTATTATCAATTTTTATGGTGCCGGCGTCGGCATTGATGTATTGCGTAATCATCTTCATAGTGGTGGTTTTTCCGGCTCCATTGGGACCAAGAAATCCGAGAATCTCACCTGTTTTTACTTCGAATGATATACCATCCACCGCCTTTTGGTTACCATAGCTTTTGCTAAGATTATCAATTACGATATTCATGTTGATCAGAAGTTATTGATTTAAATAATTTCTTTTATTCCTTAAAGGGCTTCAAAGCTCTTTAAGGGGTGATTTATGAGGACGAAAATAAATAGCCAATAAAAAAAATCAAAATAATAAGATAAAGATTTCGTGTTAATGAAATAATAAAATAAACCTTGGGAAATTAAGACTCAGAGTATGCTATTTTTTTCCTTAAAAATCTATTTTTGAGAAACTGTAAAATGTTTCCGTTCGGATGAAAAAAAATCTATTACATTTTCTTCTTATTAATATCGTAGTTATGTCCTTTTTACAGAACTGTAGAAATACAGATGAGTCCAATCTAACCAATGGTGAAATCGATAAAATGGATCATTCAGAATATTACCAAGAGCAATTCCGAAATCAATTTCACTTTTCTCCTGAAGCAAATTGGATGAATGATCCAAATGGCATGGTATACTATGATGGTGAATATCACCTCTTTTATCAATATTATCCAGATTCTACCGTTTGGGGACCTATGCATTGGGCACATGCAGTAAGCAAAGATCTTGTACAATGGCAACATCTTCCTATTGCCTTATATCCCGATTCATCGGGATACATTTTTTCGGGAAGTGCGGTGATCGACAAGAACAATACTGCAGGATTTGGAAAAGATGCTATGGTTGCTATTTATACGTACCATGATATGGAGGGAGAAAAATCCGGGACCAGTTCTACATATCAATACCAGGCCATTGCCTATTCTTTGGATAAAGGAAGGACATTTGCCAAGTACGAGGGCAATCCTGTGATTCCAAATCCAGGCATCAAAGATTTTCGTGATCCAAAGGTAATTTGGGATGAAACCAGCCAACAATGGGTAATGGTCTTTGCTGCTCACGATCATATTAAAATTTATAGATCTCCAAACCTGAAAGACTGGACGCACCTCAGTGATTGGGGCATGGAATATGGTGAGCATGGCGGCATTTGGGAATGTCCGGATTTATTTCCGATAAAAGTAAAAGGTACTGCTGAAATAAAATGGGTTTTACTGGTATCTATAAATCCCAGTGCTCCGAATGGAGGATCTGGCACTCAATATTTTGTAGGGCATTTTGATGGTAAGAATTTCAATCTTGATCCGAATTTTATGAATGATGTCTCAGATGGTAAATCGGTCTGGATTGATTATGGAACGGATAATTATGCTGGTGTCACGTGGTCCAATGCTCCAGAAAGAGATGATGAGCGACTTTTTATTGGCTGGATGAGTAATTGGCAATACGCACAAGTGGTGCCGACTGAGAAGTGGAGGTCAGCTATGACTTTATCACGAAAAATCTCTTTGTATAAGGAAGACGGAGCATATCGTTTGCGATCGCTTCCAGTGGATCAGATGGATTTATTGATTGATAAAGAATACAAGATCAAACCCAAGATTTATGCTAAAAACAAAAAGTTGACAAATGCTGAATCGGGTTCACTTTTAAAACTTGAATTGAAAATAATAGCACCTGATTTAGGATCTGCTCAATTGAAACTTTCGAATGAAAAAGGAGAATATACCTTGGTGGGGTATGATCCTGCTGGCGGCTATTATTTTATAGATCGCACCAATTCAGGTAAGATAGATTTTGAAAAGGGATTTGGCAAAATTCATAAGGCACAGGCAAATTACAGTCCAAAGGAAATTGAAATGTTGTTATTTATGGATCATTCTTCTATTGAACTGTTTGCGGATGGGGGTAGAGTAGTGATGACAGATATTGTGTTTCCAGAGACGCCGTATACTGAGATTGAATTGTTAGGTGAAGGTGTTGGGGTGGAAGTTGTTGATGGAAGTCTTACTGCTATGAAAGGAATTTGGTAGATATTTTTATTAACTACTAAGTTTGAAGAAATCACATCTGTCCGCCGAACATAGGTACTATGGAAGACGAGAAGGGCTGCACATAAATTTGGTAAAACCATTGTACGTCCAAGGTGGTTTTAGTGGTTGAAAAGGACGCACACAAGTTAATTCTTTCGTCCAAAGACCTCAAAAACAATGTCTGTTCACTGTTTGGTGATCAATCTGGAGGCTCGTCCGCTGTCGTCTTCAATCTTCAGGAAATATAAGCCACTTTTTAAATGACCGGTATCCAAATTTAATGATTTGCTGTAACTGGTATTGTAATAAACCATTCCGCCAAAAAGATCAAAGATACTGATAGCTCTATTTCCAGACTTTTCAAATTCCAAATTTAATTTCTCTCTAAAAGGTACAGGAAATGCCCTGAAGTTAAATTCGCTAATTTCAGAAACACTTAATTCTTCCAACAGGCAATCTTCCCCAAACCAATCTTCAAAGTATAAATCTGTCTCCTCATCTTTGGAATGACATCTGATCAACCGCAAATTTTCCACATCATCATCGAGCATAAATTGAAATCCAAGATTGGGACCTAATCCTTCTACAAATCTCAATTTTTCATACACACCGCAATTCAAGGGCGTGTAATTGAATTGGACCACCTTTCGGTCATTCATAACAAGAATGGATTCTACTTCATAAGTAGCTGAGTTGATTTCAAAAATGTCTCCCACCTCAAGATTGAGATTCATAAGCAGTATTTCTTCTCCTGAATTGACAGCTTTATACCACAATTCATCCTTATTGTCTGATTCCCGGAATAGACCGAGATCCTTGACTTTCTTGTACATCACACCATCGACCAAGGTATCTTTCTCGAATGCATAGGTGTCGGTAAAGATAGCATCGCAGTACATGGTCATGTAATTCCACTCTGTAGATATACCTCCAAATACAGAATTATACTGCGAATAAGTAACACCAGAATTGGTCAGAAAGAACATTAAACTGATTATTCTTAATAGTCTTTTTATTGTCATTTTAGATGCTTTAGAATTCCTCAATGTATTTTTTAACTTTTTGTAGATGTATACCTCCATGGCAGGATGTTCATAAAGCATCGGAAATGCTGTTATCTTTTTTGAAATTATCATCAGTCGGAATAGTAGGAGGAATCATTATAACAGCTATGAATCCAAGTATTGGTTTCATGATATTAATTTTGTGTTTTTAAAGTAAGAACTGGTGTTTTGCTTTAGCTAAAACTCCGCGATATAGTCAATCTTCTTTTGCAATTCTACATACTGCAATGCAGCTTCATCTTCATCATGCGTAGCTACGAAGTCTTCCAGGCTGTTGATATGTTTTGGATCAGTACTTTTATGTTCTAAAAGTTGAGGATTAAAGTTGTTATTTAAAAATTTGATCAGTGATTTTCCATCAACAGTGTATTCCATATGGCATGATGTACATCCAGAACTCACGATATCTACTTTGGCGAAACGATGCTGCTCCATCCGGTAAGCTTCATCCTGACTGTAGGTCATAGGACTGGTAAAAAAGTCTGATTCAGTAAATAAAATAGTAAATGAAAAAAAC
>JBCCVV010000278.1:0-8939 GCA_039194925.1 Bacteroidota bacterium | reverse complement strand
CCCATTTAAAAAGAAAGATTATGAGAATCACTAAAAGCATTTTATGTACAGCCCTTTTCGCTTTGATTTTAGGAACAGCAACGGCAGGAACTAATCCTACAACAAATACAGCTCGAAATGAAATCAAGACACTTATTCAAAAAGCGAATATAGCAGAGGGACTAGAGAAGGATGTTACGGTACACGTTACATTCATGGTAAATGCTAAAAACGAAATCATTGTAATGTCAACCGATAAGAAAGTTTATGATAACAAAATCAAAAATACTTTGAACTACAAGCAATTGAAATCATCTGACATCAAAGTAAATACGACATATACTTTACCCGTAGTATTAAAGAGGTAGTGAGCGTTTTTTCATAGATAATAATTATGAAAAGGAGGCCAGTGCGAGAGCATTGGCTTTTTTGTTTATTGAAACAACTTTAAAATACATTCTAACCTCCCATATATAAACCGGCTCTCTTATCTATAGAAAGATGCCAACTATTTTACATGTTCTTACTGCTACACATTTTGCTTTCACTATTAGCTTGCCATCCCTTAATAAATCTCCAATATAAATACGTTGCATGTTAATATCGGAATCGTTTGGCTCTTAAGCAAGCAAAAAGTCAGCCTTTGACACCATGATTTTTTTCAAATAAATCGACCGAATTCAAGATCATTTAGCTCTCAATATTTATTAAGAGAATTTTAACAGCGATTTACTCCTAAAAAAGTGACTTTTCGTCGAAGTGCTTGCAACTAAATTTAAATCATCTCGTCTTTATTTCGAATTACACATTACAATTGAACAAAAACTGCTAATAAAATTTTACCTAACCCATTTTTAAAGAAAGATTATGAGAATTACAAGAAGCATTTTACTCACTGCACTTTTTGCTCTGATTTTGGGAACGGCTAATGCCAATACGGATCCAGAAACTAAAACTACACGATATGAAATCAAGCAATTAATTCAAAAGTCCAACATGGCAGAAGGTCTTAAACAGGATATTACGGTAAACGTAAACTTTATGGTGAATGCTAAAAATGAACTCATTATAATGTCTACAGACCAAAAGAAATTGGACAAAAGAATTAAGTCAACGTTAAATTACAAAAAATTAAAGTCAACGGATATGAAGGTAAATGTGGTATATACTCTTCCATTGACGCTAAAGAAGTAGTGAGCGTTTTTTCATAGTTATCCTAATTATGAAAAGCATGCCGATGCGAGAGCATCGGCTTTTTTATTTCATCTTAAACCAAGGTAGTTAGTACTCTTCAGACAATCGGAATAAAGAAAGGAGAAAATTAGCTCTATCCATCCTGAAAAAGCTCTTTACATGCACCATCACATTTGTTTATAGATATGCTGCATGACTTATCCCTGTTTGTCCAATGGAAGGTATTCCCTAACTCTATTCAAAACAAACTACTGTTTTTACCATTTTCATAAGAAATCGATTTAGGTTCTAGTTCTGCTCCTGGTCATTTGAAAATCTGCTGTGTATAATGTTGACGTTGAACCAGATTGTTCTCAAAGAATTCACCGGATTCACGAGAGTCAGGAACTATATATCAACAATACAGGCATAGGGTTGGCTGCCTTTCCTATTCAGTTACATAAAAAGGGTTTATGCTACCAATCAAGTAAAATCGATACTTTCTTATAAAAAGAAAGCCAGAGAAAATTTCCCTGGCTTTCCGATAACATTAATCAAATTGTTTATCGAACAACTACGAATTTTTCGAGCGTTCTTCCTTTTTTATTTCCAAATTCCAAATAATAGATTCCAGCTGGAAGAGTAGTTACATCTATTCTTGTGCTTATCTCTTTTGCGTTAAAATTGGTGCTGGAGATTACCTTTCCGTATGCATCAATGACGCGCATTTGGGTGGATTCTACATTATTCAACTCAATATTGACATTGAGGTAATTCACCGCCGGAACAGGATAAACCTGCATTGCTGAAACAATTTCTAAATCCGTTAGTCCAACTGAACTTCCTACGTTAAATGGACCGAATGTTTTTGTACATCCATTTTCGTCGGTTACATCTACCGTATATTCTCCCGTCGATACCCCTTCTATCATAGATGAGGTTTCACCAGTGCTCCACAAGTAGCTCAATTCACCAGTACCTCCAGTTACGCTGATAGAAATACTTCCATTGCTGTCATTATTTGTTTCATCTGTAATTTCAACTAATGTCTGAACAATCTCACCTGGTTCAACTAGTGTGTAAGTTGCCGTCTTTTCGTATCCATAATTATCAGTCAATACCATACTGTAATCCCCTACCACAAGATCATAAATCTCAAGCTCTGTTGAAGTAAAACCATTGGGCCCAACCCAGGAAATTGAATATTCAGGCTCACCACCGGAAGGTGTTACAGATATCGATCCTAATGCTTCTCCGTAACATGGAACATCCTCTTTCGACGTTTCAAAAACCAATTGAGAAACAAAGTAGACATCTTCACAGTGTGTATTCTCGCCACAATCGTTGGTAACAGTCAGGCACACTTCGTAGGTTCCCGTCTCATCAAATACTGTACTTGGATTTTCATCAGAAGACCCAAAACTCCAACTAAATTCGGAAGGATCTCCCGTTGACATATTCGTTAATTCTAGCGTACCATCATTAAGTTCGGTAGTAAATGCTGACTCAGGGTTGATTATTACCTCATCCACTGAAACGGAGGATACCGTCTCACAACCATTGTTCATATTTGTAACAGATAACGTGTATAATCCTGCCTCAGCCACATCAATCGATAGATCTGAAGAATTAATTACATCACCAAGTTCATTGGTCCATTCAATTTGAAAATCTTCCATATTTCCATCCAAATCTGCCTGGATAGTTACCGAAGTTACGGTACAAGTAATCGTTTCAGGTTCTTCGATAGAAACCTGTGGAAGGTCATCAGACAATGTAACAATTGCTTCCGCTGTGTTCTCACATCCGTTCGTTCCTTTGGCTACAGCCATAAACGTACCTGCCATACTTACAGTAATACAAGTAGCATTTACCATACCGTTGTCCGTCATCCAGGTCACTGTTGTATTTGCCTCTACATCTGCGCAAAGTTCTACTTCCGTAATCGTACAATCCAAGACTTTATCGTCAACACTAACATCCGGAATAGCATCATCAAGGCTTACCGATACAGTTTCTGAAGTAGTACATCCATTATCCGTATTGGTAATCAAAAGTGTATAGTCTCCCGGTGCATCTACCTCAGCCATATTCGTATTGGCACCACTGGTAATGTTACCATCGGCGCTAGTCCAGGAATACGTAAAATTATCACCTGAAGATGATTCCGATGCATCCAAAACGGTAGATGTCGTTATACAAGTTAATGTTTCAGGATCGTTTATTGCACTCATAGGAGCTTCTAAATTGGACTCTACAGTGACAGACATGGTTTCGGTACAACCTGTATTGTTATCTCTGACCAACAAGTTGTAAGTACCTGCTGCATCAACTATGGCCTCAAGTGCATTTGCACCCTCAACTATACTTCCGTCATCCGTAGTCCATGTATATTCAATATTGGCACCCTGGGTAGAACCTTCGCCGGATACTGTTACTTCTTGCGTTGAACAATCAATCGCATCTTCTACACTTGCAGCTGCCGTTGGCGCTTGAGTTGATCCTACTATAAATGCCGACATCTTTTGACAACCATTGCCATCCGTGACCGTCATAATATAGTCACCTGGAAGTACATCATTAAATGTACCTGTGTAATTGGCTCCTTCACCATAATCGTATGCCCATGGACTTATTCCACCCGTGGCAAATGCTACTACCGAACCATCCGGAGCACCACAATTTGCATCTTCTGGCAATGAAGTAAGTGTCAATAAATCCGGTTCTGCTATAGAATACGTTTCGGTAGCAGTACATCCAAGCTGATCCGTAACCTGAACTGTATATTCGCCCGCTGTTAACCCATCAATGTATGTTCCTGTTGCACCGTGACTCCATAGGTAGGAATATCCTCCATTACCTCCTGATCCAATTACATTTAATGCTCCTGTGTTATCACCAAAACAACCTACATCAGAAGCAGCCAACAATTCCGACATCACCGGACCATCCATTGTACCTGCAACTTCGTAAGTTTCCACGAGCTCATATCCATTATTATCCGTAGCGGTCACAGAATACGTTCCTGCCTCCAAACCACTAATATTATCCTGTCCCGTAACTCCATTACTCCATTCGTAATTAATTGTTCCAGCTCCATTTACGACACTCAATTGTATAACTCCATCTCCCGGGCAGATAGCATCCGTTACAGAAGCGGACATTTGCATTTCAAAAGATTCGAAAAGCCAACTATCCCAAATCGAAATATTTGTTTGTGGTCCTATGTTATAGACTCCATTCGTACCGTTAGAAGAGACTGCAACAACCGTTGGAATAACACTTACATTGTAGTCATTATCCATGTTATTGGCGTTGCCTGGCATCAAATCTATAAATGAAAAATCATGACCAGTCACCCAATCTCCCCATGTAGAAGAATTACATCCCGCCGAACCATAAAGACAGTTGGTATTTGTGGTTTGATCCACTTCTATATAAAATACTCTAATCTGATCTGTACCATCTGGACCATACGTATCATGTAAATACTCCAAAGTACCTGTGTTGTGAAAACTCCAGCAGGGGCCGCACCAGGTAGCAGAAAATTCTAAAACAACGTGTTTTCCTGAATTGAGTATATCGTACAAATCCCAAGTAACACCATCAAGGTCTGTCGCAGTCCATCCTGGGGCTGGAGTCCCGTCAGGAGGTTGCGCCTGTAGATTAAGCGCAAAACAAAATGATATAAGAAGTAGAAAGTGTAAACGTAATGTTTTCATGCATGAATAGTTTGGAAGTTAAAAATTTTGATCTGATGATAAATCTACGAATTTAGTTCGGAATGTCGGAATGGAGACAGGAATTGATTTAGAAATACAACTAAAATTTGAACAATTATTGAATTGAGCAAATTTTAGTCGGATCATAGGCCCTGAAACATCAAGTACAAAATAATATATGGACACCAATTTCATCAATTCGCTTTACTCCAAGTTAAATTATTGTGATGTATAGATGTTTATACGCGCTTAGAAATAATTGTGCCTGAAAGTCATTTCGGATATTTCAAGAATTTCATATTTTGATCAAATGAAAAATGTAGTCTTTCTCTTATTTAGCATCCTGTTGTTCAGCTGTAAGACAGAACCTCCAACACCACCAAATATTCTTTTCATTATGTCTGATGATCATGCGTATCAAGCCATCAGCGCGTACGATACCAAACTTCTTGAAACTCCAAATATTGATCGGATCGCAAATGAAGGAATCCTTTTCACCAATGCGTGTGTGACCAATTCTATTTGCGCTCCATCACGAGCTGTGATACTTACCGGAAAACACAGCCATATCAATGGAAAAATCGACAACCACTTTCCTTTCGATACCACTCAGATGACATTCCCTCAACTCTTCCAACAAGGAGGATATCAAACGGCAATGTTTGGGAAGTTACATTTTGGCAATAATCCAAAAGGCTTGGATCAATTCAAAATACTGCCCGGACAAGGCACCTATTACAATCCGGATTTCATTACTAAAAATGAAGGTACAATCAGGTTAGAAGGCTATACCACAGATCTAATCACCGATATGACACTGGATTGGCTAGAAAACGAAAGATATGAAAATCAACCGTTTATGCTAATGTATTTGCACAAAGCACCCCATAGAGAATGGCTTCCGCCCGAACGACATTTTAAAACATTTGCCCAAAGAACTTTTCCTGAACCAGAAACATTATTTGATGATTACGAGGGGAGAGGAAGTGCTGCGAATGAGGCCGAAATGAATTTACTTACGCACATGAATTGGGCCGGAGATTCCAAGATCTATCCCGAAGTCATGGATCAATTGGGTATAGAAGAAACCGCAAGTTGGGATAAAGAAGCATTTGAACGAGAAGTCGGGAGAATGAATCCAGCACAAAGGGCCAAATGGGATGCTGTCTACCTCCCCATAAATGAAGATTTTGTGAAACGATATCCCACCATGTCAGAGTCTGATAAAATGAAATGGAGATATCAACGGTACATGCAGGATTATTTAGGCAGCATTGCAGCAGTGGATGACGGCGTGGGCCGCGTCCTTGATTACCTGGAAGAAAACGGACTTGATGAAAACACCATTGTCATTTATACTTCAGACCAGGGCTTTTATCTTGGAGAACATGGTTGGTTTGACAAAAGGTTTGTATACAACGAATCATTTAAAACACCACTATTGGTGAAATGGCCAGGGCATATTCAAGCAGGATCTGTAAATACTCAAATGGTACAAAATCTTGACTTTGCTCCTACCCTGCTCGAAGCAGCAGGACTGGAAATCCCTGATGATATGCAAGGTGAAAGCCTTATGCCGTTGCTTACTGGCCGCAGTGAACCCTTTCGCGATGCCGTTTACTACCATTACTACGAATATCCATCCGTGCATATGGTAAAACGACATTATGCCATCGTAACGGAAGAATACAAATTGATTCACTTTTATCATGATGTGGATGAATGGGAATTATATGATCGCAAAAAAGATCCTCTGGAAATGACCAATGTCTACACCGATTCAGATTATCAGGACATTGTCCAGGAACTCCATATGAAATTGGAAATAATGAGGGAGCACTACGGCGATTCTAAAGAATTGGATCAAAAATTTATAAATCTTTACGGAGAACTAAGAGATTAAACGATCCAAGCTGACTACTCTCTGAAAAAATCGTAACACGCCTGGTGGATTTGTGGTCGAATAGTAAGACTGTACAATTTTCGCTGTGAACGAAATGGATGGACTCGATTGCTGAGAAAAACGACTAATATGTCTTCTTCAGGATCCGCCCAAACAAATGTACCCGTGAATCCTGAGTGGCCAAAACTGGAAGGTGAAGCCGATTTCGCTATGTATGCGGCATCCGTGTCGTATTCCAACAGTGGCTTGTCAAATCCTAATCCTCTGCGATTCATTTTTCCTGGGTATTGATATTTCGTAAATTCTTTTATGATATCCCTGCTTAATATTGATTTTCCTTTCCAATTACCACCTTGCATTAAAAACTGAAACAAATACATGAGGTCTTCTGCATTACTAAAAAGACCCGCATTACAGGATTTATTATTTAGCATTGCCGCAGCTTCATCGTGGACATAACCATGAACCAATGTCTTTCGAAAGAAAGTATCCCTCTCCGTAGGTACAATTTCGTGGCGTGGAAATCGATTTAGCGGTCTATATCCTATTTTTTTCAACTTCAACTTATCGTAGAAATTGACCTTTAATTGAGTCTCAAAATCCGTTTTTAATACATTTTCAATGAGTTCGGGAAGCAACAAAAAAACCAATCCCGAATAGCGATACTCTGCTTCTTCCAATGGCGTCACATCAGACTTTTTAATGGCTTTGACCATCTTCTTTCGATACTTTTTATGCAAATACAGGCTATCCGTAATCTTAATTGAGTAATTTTTTGAAGGTTTCTTTTGAAAGGTTTTCTTTTTGAAATTCCCCTTTTCATTTATTGCCTCTTTCCAAAAAACAATGTATGGTTCCAGTCCAGCCTGATGTGCTAAAATCTGTCGTAACGTGAGTTTCTTTTTATTGCTTCTACGAAGAATTGGGAGATATTCAGCTATGGGTTTGTCCAAATCGATGAGGTTAAGATCTACCATTTTCATAAGCAGTAATAATCCCGAGGTCACTTTTGTCACGGATGCCAGGTCATAAAGGTGATGATTCTCTACCTCGATCTCTTTATTATACGTATGATGACCATAAGACTTTTGAATGTAAAGAGAATCTTTCGAAGCTACAATGAGTTGAGCTCCGGGAAAAGCCATGCTCTCAATTCCATTCAGAATCAACGAATCCAATTTCTTTTCCAGAGCAATGATATCCTGACTTAGAACAAGAGTGTTACTTAATAAATAAATTGCAACCAATATAATTCTATTCATCCCTTCTTTTTTGGAATTGTCTGTCTTCAAATGTTCTCACTTCTTTTGGTAGTTGCTGAGAAAAACCTGGATACACCACCTCTTCTAACTTCTGTATTGAAATGAAAACTACAATGGTTAGAAAATAATAGAAAAATTAGCATCTAATTTTCAATTCAATTATTACACTTAAAGCACAGAACAACAAATACTTACACACATTTAACATATCTGCTACAGTTAAAATCTAACCTTTGAAATCGTTTTAAAACACCTTGGCTGATTATCATTATTCATTCCCATTTAGAAAAACGCTCATTTGAAAGAACAGGTTGTTCGTATGGAAATCACCCTAAGCTCGCCTTTCATAATTCGTAACTCAAAATTCAGTTATCCTCTATGTTGATCAATCAAAATTACATTTCCGTCTGGATCGGCCAACATACATCTTCCTGGACCAGCCCCCTCTTCATCTGCTTCATTGATCAATCCTACCCCATTTTGCTTCAACGACTTTTGAATTTCGCGTACATCGTCAAAAGGATCTACCGCACCCGCATTTTCATCCCATCCCGGATTAAACGTGAGAATATTCCCCTCAAACATCCCTTGAAATAAGCCAATCAACGCATTTCCATTTTTCATAATTAAATAATTCATCTCCACCTGCCCCGCAAATACTTCAAATCCCAATTTCTCATAAAATTCTCTGGATATGCTTAAATCCTTAACGCTCAAACTTGCCGAAAATGCTCCTAATTTCATATGTATAATTTTTAGTTTTTGCTACTATTTATTTTTTGCGGAATCGCGGAATCGCGGAATCGCGGAATCGCGGAATCGCGGAATCGCGGAATCGCGGAATCGCGGAATCGCGGAATCGCGGAATCGCGGAATCGCGGAATCGCGGAATCGCGGAAT
>JBCCVV010000277.1:0-8949 GCA_039194925.1 Bacteroidota bacterium | reverse complement strand
GTTAGCTTATTATAATTTTTCATATTTGTTCCTAGGTCGCAATATTCAAAATAAGAAACTACAAAAATGAAAGGAACGAAGGTTGTTTTTAACAATGAGAAGTTACACTACTCATCGGAGCTTATGAGGGCTCTGGCTCATCCGCTAAGGTTACGAATCTTGGAATTCATTGATAGACAAGGAGCTATTAATGTCAATAAAATCTACAACACTCTTAATATTGAACAATCCATAACTTCTCAACATCTTAAAATATTAAAGATGGCAGGAGTTGTTCATGCCGAAAAGCATGGCAAGTTTGTTACATATGAGATAGATTACGAAGTAATAAAAAGAGCCGACAAAGCTGTAAGAAGATTTCTAGCTTAGTCAAAACAAACACCAACAAAAAGTAAAATCCAGTATTCTCAGAACAGAGGGTACTGGTTTTTTAGTTTAGGCACCGCTCAAAGGGCTTTAAGCCCTTTGAGCGGTTTTAAAAAAAGATGAAAATGTTCTCAACATTTTGCCCGAACCATACCATCCAGCGATTAGCCGTAAAGCTTAAAAAGAAATCGGAAACATTTCTTAGGCAAGGTCATCCCTGGATTTTCGAATCATCTATTCAAAAAATAAATAAAGAAGGACAGGCCGGAGATGTAGCTATTATTTTCGATCAAAAGAAGAATAAATACCTTGGGTTAGGCCTTTACGATCCGTATTCTCCAATACGAATTAAAGTGCTGGCACATCATAAGAAGGAAAATATCGACAAAGACTTTTTTCAAAGGAAGATTCGGGATGCTTTTGAATTGCGGTCACCATTGATTGAAAAGAATACCAATGCCTATCGACTCATTTTTGGGGAGAATGACTATCTGCCAGGATTAATTGTGGATGTTTATGTTGATGCTGTGGTCGTTAAGCTTTATTCAGTAATCTGGATTCCTTATTTGCATGCTATTTTAAATGCTATTGTTGAGGTGATCAATGTTTCTGTTATCGTTTTGCGACTTTCGCGTCTTCTACAGAAAGAAGAGGTAAATACGTGGGGATTGTTGGATGGTCAGATTCTCTTTGGGGATTTAATAACTGCGGAAGTTGAGTTTCATGAATATGGGGTGAAATTTTTGGCCAACGTGATCAAAGGGCATAAGACAGGGTACTTTCTGGATCATCGTCATAATCGGCATAAAGTAGGGCAGTTGTCCAACAGGAAAAGTGTGTTGGATGTTTTTTCATACGCCGGTGGTTTTTCTACTCATGCCATTGCAGGTGGAGCGAAAGAGGTGGTAAGTATTGACATTAGCAAACATGCATTAGCACTCGCACAAAGAAATGTGCAATTGAATGAACCTGATGCTCCTCATGAAATCATGGTTTCAGATGCGTTTGAGGGAATGCAAAAGCTGATTGACCAGGGACGTTCATTTGATATTGTGGTAGTCGACCCTCCTTCTTTTGCTAAAATGGGTGCTGATATTCCGGCAGCTAAAAAGTCCTACATTCGTTTGGCAAGTTTGGCTAGTTCACTTGTGAATAAAGGTGGATTATGTGTTATGGCCTCATGTTCAAGTCGTATTGATCGGGATGTTTTTTTTGATTTGATTGAAGAAGGATTTGATTCCAAAGAAAGATCGTATCGATTGCTTGAAAAAACGTTTCATGATGTGGATCATCCAATTTCCTTTCCAGAGGGAAGTTATTTGAAGACGGGGTATTATTTGATGGATGAATGAGTTTCTGGTTAGTGAATTGATGAGTTGTAGAGTGGGGGAGTGGCAAAGTTGTTTAGTTGCTCAGTAGTCTAGTTTTTTCTTTTTAGGGAAATCTTTGTAAGGCCCTTGTAGTTGAAAAATAAAAGTGCACTTACCTCTTTTTATCTTATATTTCGTCTTGGAAATAATCAATCGTCTATGAATGATAAAGCTCAGAAAATAATCTATTGGACAAGCACGATTTTAATGTGTGCCATCTTTCTTTTTTCAGCCTCTATGTATTTTATGAAAACGGAGATGATTAAAGGGTATTTTGAAATGATGAATTATCCTCCTTACCTGGTATATCCTCTTGCCATTGCCAAGATTCTGGGAATTATTGCGGTTTTGAGCAATAAGTCTAAATTACTGAAGGAGTGGGCATATGCAGGTTTCTTTTTTGATGCCGTCTTAGCTGCTGCGGCTCATTTACAAGCTGGTGATAAAGGAGAAATGATGTCTATTTTGGCTATTGTGCTTACCATAATTTCCAGGTATTTTTGGAAGAGAAATTAATTAAAAAGAATGAACTTAATCAATCTTTCCAATCCTTCGACTGAAATCAGGAGAACTCTCTTGAATCTTTTAAATCTCTTCAATCTTTCCAATCTCTTCAATCTTTAACCCCACCCATGTCACCAACTATCATCCAAAAACCGGAAACAAAGATTTCTGAAAAATTACTCCGAGAAATCAAAACGCAGACGGAAGAGATGGGACAGGTGGTTTTACATTTTGTTTTTCATACGCCACCAGATACAGGCATGGGAGATACGCTGATCCGGATTTGGCCGACCAGCTATTTGTACGATCTGCATTCCTCTCATAAAAGTGAATTGATTCATATTGAGAATATTACATATTATCCAGTTTGGTATTTGTGTCCGGCAGGTACAGAAACTTACTTTACACTTATTTTTTCCGGATTGCCAAAATCGTGCACCGCTTTTGATTTTATCGAGCATTGTACGAATCAATCTGGTGCATTTGAGGTTAGAAACATTCAGCGAAATAAATCGGATGTCTATTTTCTGCAATTATGATTGGAATTATTTGTTATACATAAAAATGTACGTGCTCAATGAATGAAAAACTAAACGATCTGATCCAAAAGTTGATGAAAGAAATTGACCTAATCTCGCAAGATAGAAGAGCAGAATTGGATCATATTGCATCAACGATTCAAAACCATTTGAAAACTGAAAATACATTAGACATTATTGTGGTGTGTACACATAATAGCAGACGTAGTCAATTGGGTGAACTTTGGATTAATCAGTTGGCCTATTATCATAAACTAGATCGAATCAGCGCATTTTCTGGAGGCATGGAAGCAACTGCTTTCAATCATAGAATGGTTGCAGCGGTCAGAGAAGCAGGTTTTGTTCTTGAAGAAAAAGAAAAGGGAACAAATCCGAAGTACGTTGCGGCAGAAGAATATGACTCGGAACATACGATGTTTTCTAAAGTCTACGACCATCCAATGAATCCGCAGCGCAGATATATGGCCTTGATGGTTTGCGATCATGCGGATGAGAATTGTCCGGTCGTTATTGGAATGAAATATCGTATCCCATTGCGTTACAAAGATCCCAAAGAATTTGATGATACGGATGCAGAAAGTAAGGCTTATGGTGATAAAGTAGAAGAAATTGGAAGAGAAATGATCTATCTTTTTAATAAACTCACTTCTTAGTGGAAAGCGTTCTGGATTTACTGCTATTGATGAAATAGACCCCTGTCAGTAAAATAGCAGCTGCTATAATCGATTGGTTACTAATAACTTCATCCAATACCCACCAACCCAGAATCATTGCAACAATAGGGTTGACATACGTCGAAGTAGCTACTTTTTCGGGCGATACAGTGAGGAGAAGATAGTTGAATGACGTAAAGGCTACGATGCTTCCAAATAGGATTAAATAAATCATCGAATATATTGCAGTATTACTAACGGTATACAACGAAGAAAATGGCTCTCTAAGAATTATACTTATCATAATCATCATCAGCCCACCGAACAGCATTTGATATCCTGTATTTACAAAAGAGCCTTTAGGAAGATTTGCTTTGGATACAAATATACTTCCATATCCCCAACACAATAAGGCAATAAAAATTGCTCCGATTCCTGAGATTATTTCCAAGCTTGGTTCGATCGATTCTTGACCCACCAATAAGTATATTCCAATAATTCCCAGGTTAACACCAATTATAGATTTGGTTCGAATCGGTTTGCCTTCCAGGAAATAGAGCATGAAAATCAAAATGAGGGGTTGACTAGAAATTAGCAGTGCCGAAAATCCACTGTCAATGTATTGGAGCGCATAGACCGCACACCCATTACCAATAGTCAGAAAAAGAAAGCCTGCAATCGCACTATTCAACAATTGTTTTTTTGTGCTGGGTTTGTATTTTCCGGTAAGAAATACAAAAATGAAAATCAATACCGAAGCGGAAACAAATCGAATGCCCGCCAACAAAAAGGGAGGTAATTCCTGTACAATGATTTTGTTGAAAAGATAGGTAGACCCCCATATGATGTAGATGGCTAAGAAAGCTCCAATAATGAGAAGTAGATTTTTTCTTTTCAGGACAATAGCTTTATATAAAGCTGTGAAAAAAGGAAATGTAGCCAAGCCTTGCGATCACAGCTCATGATCAAAATGCAAATATCATCAAAAGCCCTCTCATAATTCAGTTACGGCAAAGATTTTTAGAAAAGAAAGTAAATAAACACTTGGAGGGAATTATACCGATGCATTTTGTAGGGAATATGCCTTTATGTGACTAAAACCCAATTGATTTCCAAAGTTTTATGATATTTCATTGAAATATGAGGGAATACAGTTAGATTTAACTTGGAATTTCCCTTACACTTGAATGAAGCATATTTTTTCCATACTTATGTTGCTGTGCTTTACAACCGCTTCTAATGGTCAGAGTTGTGAGGTTGACGGAATATTCCATTCTTCGTTTGAAGATGTAAAGGCTATTTTAGAATACAACAATTGTTCCTCTTGCCATGCCAACCAATCTCAATTGGGCGGTTGGAATTTTGATACATATCTCGATTTTTTGAGACCTGGGGATTGTAATAAACAAATGGTACTCCATGGCGATGCTGCTAATAGTCATTTTTACACAAAACTGAGTGGTGGTGAAGCGTGTGGTGAGTCTGGAGATAATCATCATAGAATCTCATCAGAAGAACTAAATCAGATTGAAAGTTGGATCAACTTTGGCGCTCCGGAGTTCTGTGTGTCATTTTACACTGAAATACGCTCTATTCTGGATAACAATGGATGTAATAACTGTCATGGTCATAATAATGCTCAGGCATGGAGATATGATTCCTATGTCAATATATTTGACAAAGATTTGGATAATAATTGCAGCGAACAGGAGGTAATAGTAAGAGGGAATAGTGCCGCCAGTCTTTTGTACGATAAGATTAATAACGATGGTTTTGTAGCATGTGGCGATGCAATGAACGCATCGTCGGGCCCAATGTCATATGAGGATGTAGCCCGAATCAGAGATTGGATTAATAGCGAAGCCATTGAAACGGCTGCTTCTTTGCCAGTAATTCTAAATTTCTTTACGGCTACCTTTGAACAAGAAGAAGTTAGGCTCAGATGGTCTACAGAAGCGGAAATTGGTACAGATAAATTCCTGGTCGAAAGAAGTTCTACCGGAATGGATTTTGAAACAATCACTGAGGTAAATTCAGAAGGAAGTGCAACTCTTGGAGATATGTACTCGATTGAAGATTTAAATCCAATTATCGGTGATAATTATTATCGCTTGAAAATAGTGGATTTGGATGGTACATTTAATTACTCCAATATTCGACGCGTAAGAGTAAAAAGTGAAGAGACGATCGTTACCGTTTTTCCCAATCCTGCGATTCGTCAGGATAGATTGACAGTCAAATGGCTTCCGCGTGCTAACGAAGAATCTACCTACCTCAATATCGTAGATATGAATGGACAAAATCTGCACCGAAAGATTATTTTTGAAGGTACCAATTATGTTCGGCTCCCTACACTACTGGATGGGGTATATTATGTCATTGTCGAGGATTTATTTGGCGGCTTCATATTAGAAAGAGTAGTAATAATTAACTAATCTTGTCCAAAGAAAGAGGTGGAATCTAATTTATTTCCACTTCAATATCAAAAAACAAAACATGAGTAGCAGCACGATCTATGGTCGCAATCCAGTGGTAGAAGCTTTGGACAATAATCTCCAAATCGAAAAAGTATTTTTACAGAATAACCTTCATGGTGAATTTGAGGTTTTAATTCGCAACAAGTGTAAAGATCGCAATATCCCGCTCACCAAAGTTCCTTCCAGAAAGCTGAATGATTTGAGTAGAAGCAGGAACCATCAGGGAATCGTAGCGTATATTTCACCCGTAGAATATACACGTGTGGATCAATTGATACCGAAGCTATTTGATGACGGGAAAGTACCGCTAATGCTAGTTTTAGATGGAGTGACCGATGTGCGCAATATGGGAGCGATTGCCCGATGTGCTAAGGTGTTTGGGGCACATGGAATTGTAGTGCCCGCCAAAGGTACGGCACGTGTCAGCGATGAAATGGTGAAATCTTCTGCAGGAGCCATTTTAGATGTTCCGTTATGCCGTGAGAATAGCCTTCCGGTTGCTTTGGAGACGATGCAAATGCTCGGATTATCTGTGTATGCAACAGATGTCAATGCCGAAAAGACCATCGCCGAAATGGACTTAAAGTCCCCTATAGCTATTGTCATGGGGTCAGAGGACTTGGGAGTGAGTAAAAAGTCTATTCAAATCTCGGATGCAACAATGAAGATACCACAGGTGGATCGTTTTGACTCGCTGAATGTGAGCGTGGCTTCGGGGATTATTTTGTACGAAGTGTTACTACAGCGCGTATTTTAATTAAGAAGTGATTAAAAACATATTGGCAATCACACAGCCAGAATAATATTTCAAATAAAAGCCAATCGGGCTAGAAGTTAGATGGAAATTCATTTTGGCGGCATTTTATACTTCCGCTAAAGCTTCAGCGATACGCAGATGGTCAAAAGTGATGACAATTTACATCATGACGATAGGATTAAACATATGGCTGTGTAATTACAACATATTGTTAATTTCTTTGCAAGTCATTGATCCACAACTTTTCAGCTTTTTTTTGCTGGCAGCTAAAGCGCTACGCTAGCTACTGCTATGAATTTCAAAAATGCCTGTCCAGCAGAACCGGCGGGAAGCCTCAATTTGAGAATCAAGCCTGTCCGCCGTACAAGACTTTGGAAGGCGTGGCACTTACAAATCATTTTAACATACGTTCTTAAACGGCTACTAAATTCAGTGTTGAAATTAGACGATAAAGTTAAGATCAATTTATAGCAAACGCCTTTTTGAAATTAGTTCTGCTAAGTATAATCAAACCAATCACAAAGAAGAGTCCAAGAGCGAGAACACTGTACCTCAAATTGCCTGTGATGTTATCTACGGCACCATACGCCAAGGTGCCCACTACAATTGAACTTTTGTATAAAACATCATAAAAACTGAAATAAGAAGTGACGTCCTCTTCCTTATTATTCAACATCTTGGAATAGGTAGATCTACTGAGCGATTGAATACCTCCCATAACCATCCCAACCAATCCAGCAAGGAAGTAAAAAAGCGTTTTGCCCGTAGTAACATAAGCTATCAGGCAAATCAATATCCAGATGATGATCATGATTGTCAGCGATTTCTTGTTGCCGATTTTATCACTTAAGAAGGCAAAAAGGTAAGCGCCTACAATTCCTACCAATTGCAATACGAGTACAATGGCAATCATCTCCGAAGACTCAAAATTCAGTTCAATCTTAGCGAAAACGGTGGCAACGTAAATAATGGTTTGCACACCAGCAGAATAAAAGAAAAATGCCCAAAGAAATTTTTTAAGCTCTGGTTGGTGTTTTAATTCACCGAATACCTTTTTAATTTCCTGAAAGCCCTTGGTCAAAAGGTTTTCTTCAGAAAAGAGTCGTCTGTCTTTAGGTAAGTTTTTAAATGAAATAAAACCAAAAACAATCCACCAAACGCCGACTAAAACAAATCCTATTCTGGAAGCCATATTAATTTGGTCACCTTCTGTTTCACCTGGGATATTGAATGTATCGGGTCGTAGTACCATCCAGAGTATAAAAAGCAATAAGATTACACTGCCGATATAACCTGCCGCAAATCCTTTGGCACTGACCTTGTCGTATTTATCTTCGGTAACGATTAAGGGTAGGTAGGAATTATAAAACACAATGCCGCCTGAGAATCCAATGGTAGCTAAAATGAAAGCAGAGGTGCCCAGCCAAAGCTGCGGAACGCCTTTAAAGTAGTACAAGGCAATGCAAGAGAGTGAACCGATAATCGTAAATATTTTTAGAAAAAACATTCTCCTACCACTATAATCTGCCATCCCGGATAAAATCGGTGTGATGCAGGCTATTATGATGTATGAAAACATTACTGCAAAGGACCAAAGAGAGCTATTGGTGAATTCGAGCGAGCCGATAGAGATTACCTCAGCGGTATTTTCGATAAAGAATATAGGAAATATTGCTGTTGAAATTACTAGTGCATATGCTGAATTGGCCCAATCAAAAAGCGCCCAGGCGTTGATGGTCTTTTTTACGTTTTTTATGATTTCACTCATTTCGAGAAAGGATTGTTTGGACGAATATAGTTTTTCACATTATTAAACTGTACTAATCATGAATTTTACTTCAATGAATCTTTACTCCATATAGTCTGAATTACTAAAGCGAAAATTAAGGCTCCCACGATTATAATAGGAATACTGGCTTGTTTGAGCCAATCAAGGAGTGCTGGGTAAAAGGGATGTATTAGGCAGATTGTCGCAACAATGAGAAGCAAAGTTCCAGAACATATCTTAAAAACAATTTCAATATTAGGAGCTTTTTTACGAATTATCCAATATAGGATCATCTCGCTAATAATTAAAGATGCAACGATTTGATTTATAATATACTCCATATCGAAGATTTTTTATACTCTTAAAATTGTTCGACTCACAACTTCGATGGGTTAAAGCAAAAGTATAGATAAAACATTCATATATGAAAAGTTCATATAAATAATTTGTTAATAAATCATCAGTAATTACTTGTATTATATTTGGTATATTAGTATTTTGATGGGAAATAACAG
>JBCCVV010000276.1:0-8962 GCA_039194925.1 Bacteroidota bacterium | reverse complement strand
TGCCTATAACCTCACGAAGAATACGGAGGATGCCAAGGACTTATATCAGGAGACTGCCTTTAGGGCAATGACCAATAGAGAAAAGTTCAAGCCCGGCACAAATTTCAAGGCATGGACATTTACAATTATGAAAAACATATTTATCAATAATTACAGAAAGAAGGTTAAACGAAATACAATTATTGATACAACAGAAAATGAATTTTTCATTAACTCAGGCGATAAAGTTGTTGATAATGATGCAGGCAGAAATATTCTTATGAAAGAATTGCATACCATGATAGAAGCTCTGGAGGAGAGTATCAAAGTACCTTTTATGATGCACTACACAGGATTTAAATACCAGGAAATAGCTGATAAATTAAAATTGCCTCTGGGAACCGTTAAGAGTAGAATCTTTTTTGCCAGAAGAGCATTAAAAGCCAAAATAAAAAATCACTATGGTGATTATGAAGTAGTGAGAACAAAATTATCTTATAGTTAGAAAGTTAAGTTTTAGTTAGTTAATGCAAAGCGGTGCTGAAGCCCTTCAGTATCGCTTTCTTTTTAGCACTAAAAAAAAGATAAGCCTATCACCAACAACTCGCAATGTTAAATTCACATTATCATTCTGCCTTACCGTCTTAATTTATTCCCAATTTTCTTTTGAGCTGAAGTAGTTACTCCAGTGCATTAGAGTTGATGAGATATCTCAAGGTGACTCTATGGCGGTTGAAGAACTTCAAAAAGCACGCAGCATTGAATATTTGAGTTTTTATTTCTCCTCATGATCAAGTATCGTCGCACTTCTTACAAGGATGCATTAGGCTGCTTCAAATAGAGTCGATAAAATGTAACAGCTCTTCTCAAAAAGTTAATAAAAGAAAATTAGCCCATCCACAAAAACAATAATTAATCTAAAGCAAAAGGTCTTTACCATCCAAGACAAAGACCTTTCTTTTTATGTTTATATTTCCTAAATCAATTAGGCTGCATTCTTAATCGCAGATAGATATCGATCCAATTGCTTTTTCACTACCGGATACAAAAAGAACAATCCGATCATATTTGGGAACACCATTGCAAATATCATGGCATCCGAAAACGCCCAAATTGATCCCATATTTGCAGCGGCACCGATAATAATAAACAAGCAGAAAATAATCTTATAAGTCATATCTGCCGCTTTACCACGTCCAAACAAATACTTCCAGGATTGCAATCCATAATAAGACCATGAGATCATCGTAGAAACAGCGAAAAGAACTACCGCTATCGTCAAGAATACATCACTATAAGGAATATATTTCGCAAATGCCATAGAAGTAATACCAGCTCCTTCATAAGCCGCACCATCAATCATTACTTGTCCTCCTTCTCCACCATAATCAAATACTCCACCCGTATTAAATACGATGATAACCAATGCCGTCATGGTACAAATTACAACAGTATCAATAAACGGCTCTAATAATGCTACCAAACCCTCAGAAGCGGAATAATTCGTCTTAACCGCGGAATGCGCTATAGACGCCGAACCAGCTCCAGCTTCATTGGAGAACGCCGCTCGTTTAAATCCGATCAATAATACTCCAATTAATCCACCAATCCCGGCCTGAGGTGTAAAAGCCTGCGAAAATATTTGTCCAAATGCCCCTGGCACCAAACTCGCATTACTTACCAAAATGTAGATACACGCCAAAATATACATCACCGCCATGAACGGCACGATCTTTTCTGTTACGGATGCAATCCTTTTGATTCCGCCAATAATAATGATACCCACCAAAACAGCTAATACGAAACCAATAATTGTCCCTGCACTATCACTGTTCCATGAAAGTAAATCTTTTACTACAATTGTAGCCTGATTGGATTGGGCCGCATTTCCGCCTCCAAAAGAACCTCCAATACAAAAGATGGCAAAGAATATTGCAGCTATTTTCCCAAGTGTCTCAAAACCTCTTTCTCGAAGCCCTTTACTAATATAGTACATCGGACCACCGTAAACTGTACCATCCGGACCCACATCTCGATATTGAACACCCAATGTGCATTCTACAAATTTGGTCGACATCCCTAAAAAGCCGCAAATGATCATCCAGAATGTTGCTCCAGGACCACCTAAAGCAATGGCCAGAGCTACCCCCGCAATATTTCCATTACCCACCGTACCTGAAACCGCAGTGGCCAGGGCTTGAAAATGTGAAACTTCTCCTTCTTGACTCTCATCTCGAATGGTATCTCTGATATCGCCGTCAACACCGGCAGCTTCATCACCCAACTTATGTCCTCCATCAATATCATCGTATTTACCTCTGACTACATTAATTGCAGTCTTAAAATATCGAACATTGGGAAACCCGAAATATATTGTAAAGTAAAGGGCCATTAATACCAATAATACAATCACCAGTGGTGTACCAGGAAGAATCTCCCAGAAGATAACAGCAGAGAAAAAATCTGAAATAGGCTGAAATGCCTGATCGATTCTTTCATCCCATCCTACATCCTGACCAAAAGACAGGAAGGGCAATAATACCGTGGTAAATAATAAAGTAAGCTTAGTTTTCAATAATTTCATTGGGTTACAAATTTTTTAATCAAGATGTTAAGGTAATTTCAATAATTCAGAATTCAAAATCCAATTGAGCTCAGCTTAAACCATACAGGCTTATAAATGACGTCTTTTTTATGGATGAAGCGCTTCTCTTATTCGTTGCGCTTTCACCAATATTGATTCCAGTTGATCAAGCGCCAACATGTTTGCTCCATCCGATTTGGCCTGAGATGGATCCGGGTGGGTCTCTATGAATAACCCATTCGTCCCTACCGCTACAGCCGCCATAACAATTGTCTCTATCATATCTGGCCTTCCTCCAGTAACACCACTACCTTGATTAGGCTGTTGAAGGCTATGCGTACAATCCATAATTACAGGTGAAGCGCACATATTTTGCATAGTTGGCAATCCCCTAAAATCTACAACCAAATCTCCATAGCCAAAGGAGGTACCTCTTTCGGTTACAAGCGTATGGTCATTTCCACTTTGTCTTATTTTATCTACCGCAAATATCATGGACTCAGGACTAAGAAATTGCCCTTTCTTGATATTGACCATCTTGCCCGTTTTTGCTGCAGATACCAGAAGATTGGTTTGCCGACAAAGAAATGCGGGTATCTGAAGAATATCAACTACTTCTGCTGCCCAACTTGCCTCTTCATCCGAATGAATATCTGTTGTAACCGGAATGCCAAATTCCTTTTTCACCTTTTCCAAAACCTTTAGTGCTTCTTCGTCCCCAATCCCCGTAAAACTATCCAATCTGGAACGATTCGCTTTTCGGTAAGATCCTTTGAAGATGAAAGGAACTCCCATTTTGTTTGTAATCTCAATGACTCGTTCAGCAATCCGCAAACAGATTTCTTCTCCTTCTATGGCACAAGGTCCTGCAATGAGAAAAAATTGATCTTTTCTTTTCAATTCACTGTACGCTATCATCAATTTATTAGAAGTTGTTGAGAATACAAATAAACGAATAAATGAAGCATCGACAAATCGGCAGCACATTTAACAATTTCCCTCTCGAATCTATTTCTATTTTTCATTACATTGTGTCAACATAACACAAAGATCAAAACACCCATATTTATTCACACATCGGAGGAGCCGATTGAACCCCATACGACGCAATCGCTTCCATCAAAAAATCAGGTAATGAAAATATCTATACTATTTCTTCTCTTCATGTGTTCGTTTCAAATGTCTGCACAGGATGTACTCATGCAAGGCTGGTATTGGGATTATCCAAAAACAGCAAATGGGCATAACTGGGCAGATACGATGACCAGCAAGGCTGCTGAATTGGGTCAAGCGGGTATTACACATCTTTGGCTTCCACCTTTAAGTCGGGCTAGTTTTGGAAATGGCAGTAACGGATACGATCCGAAAGATTTATATGATTTGGGAGAATTTGGTCTGGGAGCGACTGGTTATGGCACACGAGCTGAGGTTGATGCTTCCATCGCTGCACTGAATAACGCTGGAATTAAAGCAGTAGCCGATGTGGTCTACAATCACCGGGATGGAGGGGCTCCGGAACAAAACGTCTCCGTGGAAGGCTGGATCGAAAATTTCAATTGCACCAAGAGAAATGGAGGCGATAATCCATTTCCCTCTGATCGATTCCGAATGATAATTCCCATCGGTGGGGCGACTGGAAATGGAGCAACTACCTATTATATTAAAGTGCGATCGGTGTCCGGACATCCTGATTTTCATGGCTTTGAATACAACTTTTATGCAGAGACCAATACGGTTGGTTTTCAAAACCTGCCGGCTCAAGTTGAAAGCGAACCGAATGGAGGCGGAGATTGTGGTCAAGGAAATACAACGGTATCGTTGGGTGTTGATTGCCAGGCTACAATAGACAGTGATTATAATTGTGGATCGGGATGTGGAATTGATGAATTTGCCCTTACCCTTTCATCTTCAGACTTTAATGCTGCTGGAGATTCGATTTATATTTATCTCAACAATACTGGTGGATACAGCGATCATTCTATCGTTGGGATTTGGAATGGCACGATGGACATTCAATCTCAGGTGATCTTTGAGACCTATACCGATTTTACGAATATGCCCAGTGGTCAGGGGAGTATGGATGGTTCTAATTTCAGACCGAATGGCAATCCAACACAATTGGCCGGTGATTGGGATGCAATGCTGTTCTTTTACGACTACGATCAGGACGTAACCAGCACAAGAGAAGGACTTCGCGATTGGACACAGTGGCTGGATTCCGATGTAGGCATTGAAGGATTAAGAATGGATGCTGTCAAACACTTCCCACCATCCTTTATCAGCTATCTTATGGATGAGTTGCAGGTAAACGGTCAATCTCCAGATTTTGTAGTAGGAGAATTTTTTGATTTTAGTACGGGTGCGTTAAAAGGATGGACCGATGCCGTAAATAGCGGAATGAGTGCTGCAGCTCAATCTGAAATATCAGTAAAGGTATTCGATTTTGCGCTTAGAAGTGCTTTGAAATCGGCATGCGATCAATTTGGATATGATGTCAGAAATGTATTTTCATCTGGAATTGTGAGAGGTGCAGGAGGCAACAAAGATCATACGGCAACCTTTATCAACAATCACGATCTGCGACATGATGACGAACCTGTACTCAATGATCCTATCCTACCTCATGCCTATATTTTAACCAATCCTGAAATAGGAACACCTACGGTTTTTTATTCAGATTACTTCGGTGTGGTTAATGCCAATGCTCCTACTGTACCTTTGGGTGAAGACATTAAACGATTAATTGAATTAAACACAAAATATATTCATGGGGCCTCGTCGGTAGATTATCTCAGTGCATTCGGATCAGGTTTTCCCATTACCTATTCCAGTGGTTTTGACAATACAAGTTTGATCTATCAGACCAATTTTGGTGGTTCGGATTCAGATCGAGCGGCTATCGTTGCCATTAATTTCGCAGGAGAACCACTCAATGCGGAAATCACCGTTAATCAGGTAGGTGCTGTTGCGAATGGATTAGAGATGCTGGAAAAGACTGGAAAGAGTGACTTGACTTCATCGGAGATTTCAGGTGGCACCATGAATATTCAAGTACCTCCAAGGTCCTATGCAATCTATGTATCTGAAGAAGAAAATGACACGTGTAACTTAGATAGTATCATTTATGTAAATATCAATGCTGCCGGTTTAAGAAATGGAAGCGATTGGGATAATGCCTTTACAAACTTAACATCTGCCTTGAATATCCAAAAGGGATGTACTAATGTCAAGGAGATTCGAATCAAGGAAGGTACGTATTATCCTACTACTACAAATAATCGAGAACTTAGCTTTGAAATTCCTGCGAATGTGACAATAATTGGTGGATTTTCAAGTGCAGGCAACCCACAATTAGGTGAACAGGATATGGACTCGTACCCTACAATTCTCTCCGGTAATATAGGAATGGAATCGGATAGCAGTGATAACTCTTATAATGTGGTTCGTATTATTCCTGGGCTAGATTCAGCCTATCTGGAAGCGCTTATCATCGAAGAAGGGTATGCCAATGGAGTCGCGGCAAATCATCAGCGCGGAGGCGGAATCTATAATACGGAGCATTTGATCTTAAAAGATATACTGGTTCGAAACAATTTTGGTCTTTCCGGGGCAAACGGCATTTATAATGAAATGAATACAGCCCAAATGATTTGGGACAATGTTGAACTCATAAATAATAGCGGCGCTACTTCGGATCTTGAAAATCATAATGGGGCTCTATTGACCATTAGAACAGATAGTGAAGTGAAAGAGTAGGTAATGACGTTCCTTAAAAACGCGAGCTAAAAAGAATTGAATAAAAAAGACATCACGTCTTTCGGCGTGATGTCTAAACTCTCTTAATCTAATTTATATTCTGCCACTTTCTTCTTCTGCCGCGGTACTTCTATTTCTAGCAGCTTTAACTTTTTGATTACCGAATCGATAACTAAAATTTACGGATACTCTACGGGTATCATTCCATTCCTCAACTAAAAGATTAATATCATCCTGGGCAATGGTCACGTTGCCATTTCGAGTTCGGAATACATCACTGACATTGATTTTCAGATTTGCTTTATTGTTAAACAAATTTTTCGAAAAACCAAAGTCCAAACTTCCTTGCGGATCAATATCAAATAATCCAAACGTCAATGCAGTTTGATATCTTCCGCTAATCTCCATTGACCAATTTCCAGGCAATTGAATCTCGTTATTCAAATTAAACATGTGAGTAAGATTGCTATTATCCAGGATTCCTGATGGTATCGCTGACTTAAACTCATTGTAAAATGCCGTGTAATTCAACCTGGAAGTCCACCATTCCGTCCATACCCTTGGTGCGGACAAGGTCAGACTAAAGGTGTTGTTATCATCCAAATTCTGCTTTGTCTGAAAGGTCTGATTTTCTTCACTGAACTGCTCTATCACCTGAGTGATTGCATCTTTTGTATTGCTGTAGTTAACCGCGACAAACAACTGTCTTCCCATCGCATAATTCAACCCAATCGAATTGGAATATTGCGGATTCAGAAATGGGTTTCCTTTTACAAAGGTATATTGATCCAAAAAATTCTCAAATGGATTTAGGTCTCTGTAATTTGGTCGCTCTAATCTTCGGCTGTAGGTAAAGCTCAAATTGTGTTTTTCCGAAATGGCTTTGGACAAGCTAATACTTGGAAAAAAGTTGGTGTAGGATCTTGGTACTACACGATCCAATGTGATGGACATTCCTTCTGATTCTGTGTGTTCCATCCTCAACCCAGCTTGAATCATTAACGAACCGATGCTACCCGATCCATTAACATATGCCGCCCAAACGTCCTCACTGTACATAAAATCATTACTTCGATCGACCTGATTCACCCATTCTCCATTTTCATCCTGGTTTTCGAACAATGTGCTGTTCAACGTTTCTACCATACTCACTTTTGCACCTACTTCAAGACTCAACTTTTCCGATACGGGAATAGAAAGATCTAGCTTTGAAGCAAATATATCGATCTCTGTATTTTGATCATTCCTCAAAAAGAAGGGATCAGCAACTTCTTCTCCATCAATATTTTGGAAAAAGTTATCATAATTAATAAAAGAGTTGTTTTCGTAGGTACTCCAATCCGCATCAAGCGTAAGTGACAAGCCATTCTCATTAAAATTATGAACAATATTCGCGTTGTACGTTTTATTTGAATAGTCTTCTGTGCCATTGGTTACAACCTCCAACAGATCGAAACCGGGCATATTATCACCTGATATATTCGTAATATTATCGTTTGTGTCTATTTCATCTCCTGCATTTACTTTTCCAAGCAAACTGAGGGTTGTCTTTGAGCTTAGAGTCCAATCCATTCCTAGTTTTAAATTGAAACCATCACCATCTTCTTCCATTTCTGTCATCTGATCAAATATAGTGTTGCCATCTTGGAATGGAATATCTCTTTTCAAATTCAGATTCTGTTGCCAACCCCAATTGTAGTATTCTCCACCACCGTAGATATTCACTTTTTCCGATCGGTAATTGAGATTCAAATTATGGTTGTGACTGGTTTTCCAACCTTGGCGAAAAGAACTTGACATATTGCCATTCATTCCTAGATTCTCATTTCTCTTAAGTACAATATTAATGATACCACTGTTACCCTCTGCATCATATTTGGCAGACGGATTTGTAATAATCTCAATATTCTGAATATTGGATGCAGGCATATTTTGCAGCATACGGGTAATTTCCTCACCAGTCATATATTGATTTTTACCATTGATTGTCACCAATACACCTTGCTTTCCGCGAAGGCTGATGTTATCATTGTTGTCAATGATAACTCCCGGTGATTTTTCCAATACCTCAAGAGCAGAGTTTCCGGCGCTTACGCTACTATTGGCAACATTTACAACCATTTTGTCTGCCTTCAATTCGATAAATGGCTTTTTCGCTGTTACGGTTACTTGATCAATTTCAATTCCGTTGGCCAATTGTAATGTCGGAATCTCAATGGTGCCCATTCCTTCAGAAACAAAAGGATCTGAAGTTATTTCACCAAAACCTACCATAGAACTGGAAACCAGGTATGTACCTTTTTCTACTCGCTCAAACATAAATTTCCCTTCTGCCTCGGATAATCCGCCCTTATAAAGTGAAGAATCTACAGCGTTTAACAAAAGTACATTGGCGTACTCAAGTGCTGCTCCTGTGTCATCAAGAATTTGCCCTTTCACAATACCCTGCTGTGCATAACTTAATGTAGACACAAGTATAAAACTTAATAAATAGATTAGCTTTTTCATTTTTAGAGTTTGATAATTTGTAATTCTGTAGTACAAACTTAAATACATTATCAGTACTATGCATAGCAAAGTACTACCATTATGCACAGTACTATATAAATCAACTTAATTAAGGGATAAGTGGTGGAAATTAAT
>JBCCVV010000275.1:0-8966 GCA_039194925.1 Bacteroidota bacterium | reverse complement strand
TGGTAATTTAACCAATATATATCTTATGAATTTATTCAATTTGAATTAAAATTAACAAGGTTTTATCATGCATATTTATGTGGATAAAATGTGAAATTATGTGGATAAACCAATAGAAAGAAAATTAGTTAGCAATAGACAATTATCTTTTCCCCAAATCAACACAACTAATAATAATGAACTTTCATTATTTAAATAAAAAGATTATTTCTATTACAAAAGAAGGTGGATAATCGAGGAGAAGAAAATTTTTCGATTCGGTTTGGTACATTTGCCGTCGAAATCCTTTTGAAAGAATGACAGAAAAAAGCAATAGTTTTTACATCAAATATTCATGGTTTTTAATAGGTATGGTTTTCTTGGTTATTTTGGCCGGTGGTGTTGTCAGAATGACTCAAAGTGGAATGGGCTGTCCAGATTGGCCAAAATGTTTTGGTATGTGGATTCCTCCCACCGATTCAAGCCAATTGCCTGCAGATTTTGAGAAGTACCTGAATAAACAGGATATTGATCATACGTTTAATGTATACCACACATGGATCGAATATATTAACCGATTGTTGGGAGCCTTACTGGGAGTATTTATTCTGGGCTATTTGGTATGGACGGTTCGCAAGTTTTGGAAGGACAATAGAAAATTGGTATGGGTTGCGGTACTGTTGTTGATCGCTGTTGGAATTCAGGGGTGGTTGGGTAAGGTAGTAGTAGATGCCAATCTGGCCGTGGTAAAAATTACGATTCATATGATTGGTGCTTTGGTGATTGCTGCTCTACCATTGATCAATATCAATTATTTAACTGAGGGTCGATTGAAAGTAAGTTCATTGATAAAGCATGGTACTACTGCTATGATATTCATCTTGTTGTTTCAGATCATTTTAGGAACCCAGGTGAGAGAAGAGATAGATATTATATCAAAAGCATTGGAATATAAACAGCGTGAACTCTGGATCGAACGTCTGGGAAGCATTTTCGTGATTCACAGAAGCTTTTCATGGATCGTCTTATTGGGAACGATTGGTTTATTCATAAAAGGAAGATTGCACAGTGGCTATTTACCTTATATTCGAAACATCTTAATTGTACTGTTTGTGATCATTGCGTTGGGAGTCATAATGACCTATTTAGGTATGCCAGCGTTGGCACAACCCTTACATCTATTATTGGCTAGTGCTCTACTAATGCAGTTGTTTTATTCCAGGTTGAGAATGACTTAATTTTACTTTGAGATATTTCTATTGAAGAGCATCGATAGCGAAGGCTAATAAATAGTTTGCAACATATGTAGGATTACGAAATTTAGTACGTGTGAACCTAGTGAATTTTTTGCACATGCTGTAGATAATTGTCAACATCATGTATGGTCAAAACTTTAATTTCCTAACGTAGAATTAATCCATACCAGTAAAAATTTATTGGTGTATTGAACGTTTTATGCTAATAGTTACTTGAAAGGTTGTAGAATAAAAGATACGATATAGTCATTCCTATTTAAAGTGATTCCGATCAATTGTTTTAACTTTGCATTACTCATTTATTACAACAAAAGAAATGATTCAGGAAGGATCGATTATTACAGAAGGAGAATTCAAATACCGTGAAACTACAGGGGCAAAGGATGGAGCGATTATCCTCTTGCATGGCCTGATGGGATCGTTGAGCAATTTTGGTGGTCTGGTTGACTATTTTGCCAATACTCATAATGTAGTTTTTCCTTTTCTACCTATTTTTGACATGCCACTTCGAAAACTTTCAGTTACGGGGTTGGTAGATTACGTTGATCGATTTATAGAGCATCAGGAATATACAAATGTTCATATCGTTGGGAATAGTCTTGGAGGTCATATTGCACAGTTGTATGTATTGAAGCGTCCGGATCGAGTCAAATCAATGACGCTTACAGGAAGTTCTGGCCTATTTGAAAATGCGATGGGAAATTCTTTTCCAAAACGTGGAAATTATGAGTACATCAAGAAGAAGACCGAAGATGTATTTTATGACCCCAAGATTGCTACAAAGAAGTATGTGGATGATCTTTATGAGACTGTTAATAATAGGAATAAAGCGATACGAATCATAACTACAGCGAAATCGGCCATACGACACAATCTTGGGGATAAACTTCACGACATTCTGTGCCCTACCCTATTGGTATGGGGAAAACAGGACAGCGTAACACCTTTGTTTGTAGGGGAAAAATTTAATGAGTTGATTCCAAATTCTCAACTTTCTATCATAGACAAATGTGGTCATGCACCAATGATGGAAAAACCAGAAGAGTTTAATGCAATCTATGAGAAGTTTTTAGCCTCGCTGCAAGAAAAAGAATCCGAAGCCAAGGCGACTTCAGATTCTTAAAAACTAACTAACCCATTTATTTTTATTTCTTCTTATCTTTTAAAATTCATTCCGTGGAGGCTTTTTTCCGCTGCTTCCTTGTATGAATACGCCATCAATGAAGTAATTTCAAAGTCTGTTGGAAAAGGATCAACATTGCTTTTGATTCTATTCAATGTGGGTTGTGATAATGCTCTTCTATCTCCTTGAAAAGTACAGGCATAATCTCTGAATTCATGAGTTACATTGATAGGTATGGTTTTGATATGGATATTATCGATGGCTTCAATAACAACCAATCTTCCTGCCATATGTGCAATTTTCTCTCGTTGTACTTCACTTATGAAGGCACTTATCTCTTTGAATTTATCTGCATATAATGTATTTCCCAAAGTATCTGTAACTAAATTACCATTCTGATCTTTAATGGGAATCTGTCCATCTATTATCTCTTTGGTTTCTACAAATGAGTGTACGCTCTCTCTTTCTATGCCTGGTACAATTTCATTTACTTCTAGAGTAGCTACATAATCAAATAGTAATGATCCATTGTCTTGTATATAAAACTTTTCCCATTTATTATTGAGTCGGTGAATTTGTATTTCACTGATGATATCAAGTGTATGGTCAAAAGCTACATTAGAGCCCTTGGTGTAGGATTCAATCAATATTCTGGATTGACCTAAATTGTAAGCTTCTTGTAGTAAATCGTATGTATTTTTATAGTCAGAAAAATAGGATTGAGCATCTTCAAAGTGATTGTATGCATTTCTGGCATCTATCTTATTCCCATTAGTTTTTGCGGAACTCAAAAACGTAAGACCAAGATCATAGTGTTTTGTTGCTGCTGCCAAAGAAGCTTCATGAATAGTTCCCGAATAATCTACGATTTTTATTTCTGCCAGGTAACCATCTTCACTGATCAATGGTAATAGTGGTATAACATAATTCTGTCTACGTTCCATGTTGTGGTAAATGTCCACTATACGATCAAGATTATTTCTTTGCCCACTTAATTCGAGATGTTTTATCTTATTGAGATCTTGTCGATTGAGTTTGGCATATGCTTTTTCAAGTCCCTTTACGTACTTTGTTTTCTTGTTTTTCTCACCTCTTAATTTGTCAACTCCGAATCGTAGAGCTTCATCATAGTTGCCGGATTCGATCATCTTATCTATGGACTTACAGGAAGCTAGTAGAACTATTGCAGTAAATATGTAAATAATCTTTTTCATAAGCATGGGTTTTAAACGTTAAGTCATATAGTGTTGTTTGTTTAATAGATTGACTGTTTGGACATACAGTATGTAACCCGATTTTTATTGGTTAGTATGGGTTTAACCAATTGAATAGGTTTCGTGAAATTTGTGTTAAGAGTGAATAATGTTCCACGTGGAACAATTGCTTGAATGTTGCGTAGAAAAAGAATGACCTAATAGTAAATCATTTGCGTTCGACTTGATACCTTTGGTTTGAATAAGAATGTATGTTTGACAAATTGTTCCACGTGGAACATATATAAAGTTTCCAATATATTCAATGGATAAGATAAAAAAGAAACTCGCTGAAGGAATCGATTTGAAGTCTCAATACACGAGGGATGACCATTCGATCAATCTAGATTATATAGCTGGTAAACCTCCATTTTTGAGAGGACCTTATGGATCTATGTATGTAACCCGACCATGGACGATTCGACAATATGCTGGATTTTCAACAGCAGAGGAAAGCAATGCCTTTTATAAAAGAAATCTGGCGGCGGGACAGCGAGGATTAAGTGTAGCCTTCGATCTTGCAACACATAGAGGATATGATAGCGATCATCCTAGGGTGAGTGGAGATGTGGGAATGGCTGGGGTAGCTATAGATTCCGTGGAGGATATGAAAATATTATTTGATCAAATTCCATTGGATAAGATGTCGGTCTCAATGACCATGAATGGAGCTGTGATACCTGTTCTGGCGTTTTATATCGTGGCTGCCGAAGAACAAGGCGTAGAACAGGTAAAGCTGACGGGTACCATACAGAATGATATTCTTAAGGAGTTTATGGTGCGCAATACCTATATCTATCCCCCTACTCCATCGATGAAAATCATCTCCGATATCTTTGAATATACGTCCAAGTATATGCCCAAGTTCAATAGCATCAGCATATCTGGATATCATATGCATGAGGCTGGAGCACCTGCAGATTTAGAATTGGCTTATACACTATCGGATGGACTGGAATATATCAAAGCGGGCCTTAAAGCAGGAATTGCTGTGGATGACTTCGTACCTAGATTTTCTTTCTTCTGGGGAATAGGAATGAATTTCTTTATGGAAATCGCTAAAATGAGAGCGGGTAGAATATTATGGTCTGAACTCGTTTCGTCTTTTCATCCTAAAAAATCAAAAGCACAAGCACTTCGCACGCATTGTCAAACTAGTGGCTATAGTCTTTCTGCACAAGATGTATTCAATAATGTACCTCGTACATGCATTGAAGCCTTGGCTGCTGCTTTCGGTGGTACGCAATCTCTTCATACCAATTCGTTGGATGAAGCTCTTGCTTTACCCACAGATTTTTCTGCCAGAATAGCACGTGAAACACAGAAGTATTTACAAAATGAAACAGGAATTACCAAAGCTATAGATCCATTTGGAGGATCACATTATGTAGAATTTCTTACGGAAGAGCTTTGTAAAAAAGCAAGGATTCATCTACAGGAAATTGAGTCGTATGGTGGAATGACCAAGGCTATAGAGAAAGGAATCCCTAAAATGAGAATTGAAGAAGCTGCAGCGCGGAAACAGGCCAGAATAGATTCGTTGCAAGAAATGGTGGTAGGTGTCAATGTATTTCAACACGATAAAGAAGCAAAGATTGATATCCTTGAGGTAGATAATAATAAGGTAAGGCAAAGTCAAATAGATCGAATCAAGAGTGTAAAGAATAGTAGATTAGAGGAGGATGTTAAGAAAGCGTTGGCAGCAATAACAAAATGTGCGGAAAGTGGCGAAGGTAATTTATTGGCTTTAGCTGTAGAGGCGGGACGATGCAGAGCAACCTTGGGGGAGATTTCAATGGCTATGGAAAATGCCTTTGGTAGATTTGTAGCAGATACTCAAACCATCTCGGGTGTGTATTCTAAAGAGATAACCATGGATGAAAAATTTCAAAATGCAAAATCACTTTCGGATCAATTTGCAGAGAAAGAGGGTAGAAGACCAAGAATCATGATTGCTAAGTTGGGACAAGATGGTCATGATCGGGGTGCAAAAGTAATTGCGACAAGTTTTGCAGATCTTGGTTTCGATGTAGATATTGGACCCTTATTCCAAACTCCGCAAGAAGCTGCCAGACAAGCTGCGGAAAATGATGTACATATTTTGGGGATTTCATCACTGGCTGCGGGCCATAAGACTCTTGTTCCTGAGACCATTCAATATCTGAAGTCCATCGGCCGAGAAGATATATTAGTTATTGTGGGTGGGGTGGTCCCACCACAGGATTATGATTTTCTATTTGAGAAGGGAGTTGCTGCTGTTTTTGGACCCGGCACTATTATTTCTGAGGCAGCATCAGAAATACTCAAGATCATGTTATTGTCCTATTCGAACTAAACGGAAATAAGGTCGAGGTGTGTGCTAAAGTATAACATTCGGTAACAATAAAAATGTTTACTTTTGCCGCTCAATCACCAAGGCCTAATGAGCAGATTTAAGTTTTTACTGGAAGCACTGAAGAATTTCAAACAAGTAGGTACAGTTACAAGAAGTGGAAAAGCACTATGCAGAAAGGCCGCTAGCTTTATCACAAAGCAAGATAAGTACATAATGGAACTTGGCGCGGGAGATGGAGCGATTACGGTTAGAATCTTAAAGAATATGCATCCGGAAGGAAAACTACTATGTTTTGAAATCAATCCCAATATGGTAGAAGTGCTCAATAGGATTGATGACGAGAGACTTATTGTAATCAACGATAGTGCTGAGAATATGGAACAACATATGAGAGCTCACGATATTGTTTCGTTTGACGGCATTGTTTCTGCAATTCCTTTTCTTGTATTACCCAAAAAATTGGCGACTGGAATCATTGAGTTGTGCAAAAAGAACCTAAAGAAACACAAATACTACGCTCAAATACATTACGCCAAAACAAAACTCTCTTTATATACAAAAACCTTTGGAAATATCGAGACATATTGGGTATTGCTTAATATTCCTCCTGCATATGTTTTTATGTGTGAGAAAAGAGATTAATTCGTCAGTTGCTTCGAATTTTTACGCTTGGTACATTATGAACAAGCATAGAACTTGTTAATAAACTGCGATCTGATCGATCTACTTGAATTTCACTAAGATTTTAATTGTATAAATGGTACCGACATAAAAAAACATCGTGAAAAATTCTTTTCACGATGCAATTTAACTTATTGGGTGTGCTAGTCTTAGTCGATATCTGTGGATACACCTCCACTATCTCCAAGATCGTGTGAAGTACTATCTCCTCGATCTCTCATAGTACTATCACCATTGTCAAACGACTCGCTTTTTCCATTATCGCTGGAAGTACTGTCACCGTCATGGTCCCACCAAGTCATGCAACCATAACCATGTCCACCGGTAATGGACGTTAACTGGTTATCGTCCACTTTGTCACTTTCATTAAATAAATCTAATTTTTTTTTCATGATAACAATTTTTTAATTTTAGGAAAGTTAAAGATTATTCTTGATTTTTCCAAGTATCGGTATAGGGATCATAACTACAAACGGATTCATAACTATGCGTTTCTAGATTTACTTTCCGAGAATCAACACATACACACTTGTATTGACAATCTTTACAAACTTCTATGATGTGCTTGGAAATATTATACTTTTGGTTATCGTCCACTATGATATTATCTCTTTTAATATGCAAAGATAATCTTGAAGCGTAATATATATTTTGTTCTGAAAAATAGATGGAATCCTCACTCATAATAAAACTTGGAGTGTAGATATCAGGATCTTTATCCTCAAATCTACACGACATGTTATTTAGAAAATACGGTTCGTATTTTTCTAAATAATCTTTAGAAGCAAATACTATTACCCCAAAATGGCAATAGTTAGTATTTAAATATTCAACAAGATCGAGAACTGTTTTATAGGATATATTACTATTAATTAGAATTCTAAAATTCCACAATTTTAACTGAGTTGAAATTTTATTCCGAACAATTTCTTTGAAACATTTATTGGTGGGCTCATCCAAATGAATATCTAAATTATAGTAATCAAATCCTTCTTTTATTAGTGATCTTTTAATCTTAGTTTTTTCACTTAATTCTTCAGTTCCGTCCAAGGTATCAAGTTCAGAGGTAAGACATTCTCTTGTATCAAATGTTTTTAAGTTGATTAGGAGACTTTTTAAGTATCCTTTTTCTATATGTATCATAATTAGATGTTTCTGAAAAAAGGATTGGGCCAAAAGGTCATTCTACTATTGTTGAAATACCTGGAATGAAATGTTAATTTTCTTCTTAATTCATGATTAGTCGCTTCATCTTGCTCATGTAAATACAAAAAAGGCAGTGGTAGTTTTGCACTATTAACCAGTTTATTGTACTTATCATTTATTTCTTTCATCTCTTCATCCTTTTCCATATAACGGTAATTAATTTTTGTGTTCTATAATGTAATTAGATATTTCTTCAACCAGATCCAGTCCATCTATAAATTGTGCGTAAAAAAGCATGATGCCATCGCTATTTATTTCAATGAATCTAAATTCTTTTTTATCTGTCATGATTAAATCAAAAGTGCACACATCAAGTTTATAGTATTTCAGCAGTCTTAGCAGCTTTGATTTTAACTCGTCAGGAATATCATAACCACTAAGGTGAATTGCTCCTTTTCTATAGTCTCTTTTAATGTCAGATGATATTAGTCCTTCATTAGGAGCTTGGAGCGATGCAAAAATTTTATCCCCTACCAAAAGACATTTTAATTCACCTGCAGAGATGATTTGCTCTTGAACAAAAGATGGAAAAATTGTTTCAGTAGAATCATCCAGATGTTCAGGTCTAAATGTATTTGTACCAGTAGTAAAAATTCTGTTTTTTTCGAAGAAGTAGCCATAATTAGAAATCGGTTTAGTAATTGTATTGGTGCCAGAACAAAATTGTTGTACAGCATTGACTTTATTACTTACAAGAAACTTTGGTGTGTTAAGCTGAAAATGATTCGCCATTTTCATTTGATATAATTTGTCTACTATCCTTTCGTCATAATCGTTGATTATTTTAATGTTGAGATCCCTGGCAAAATTTAAAATATAATCTTCTATCGTTTTAACTTCTCTCTTTAAGTACTTTATTATTTCCGGTGAGTCTTGAATAAAATCCTTTTTATTAATTATGTACTGACTGAAATTTCCATTAAAACGTCGTTTCCATATTACATCAATATCATCCAATTGGAAAAATTGATCTTCAACCCTAAACTTGATGCCTTTTTCTGATAAATGTATTTCGTTTTCAGGATACAAATCAGGAAATAGAAATTTAGAAACATTTAATCGAATGACCTTACAATCCCGGAGCTGTAAATGAAATTGTACCTTTTCAACAAAGTTTGTATCTCCGTCGTTTG
>JBCCVV010000274.1:0-9039 GCA_039194925.1 Bacteroidota bacterium | reverse complement strand
GCTCATTTTCGCTTTTGATAAAGAATTCGGACAGTTTATCTGTTAGAAAGTGAACGAAAGCCATAAATAAGGAAAATGGCATGACCACAAACAATATGATAAAAATAGAGTAAATGATTTTTCTGGACATGGCGATTACTTCTTTGTTTTAATTTACTACAAATGTCAACATCTTATCTTATACCAGAATAAAGTCTACGTAAGGCAATTGTTAAACATATTTGATTATTCATAATATGTAGATAGTCTTGTAATTGAAAGGAGATTACCTATCTTTGCACGTTAAATCGAAAAAAGGTAAGTCATGCATGCATTAGATGAGATACGGAATGGAGTAACAGCTGCTTTGAGCGCACTCTATGATCATACAATTTCTGCGGAATCTGTACTCATTAATCAGACCAGGAAAGAATTTGAGGGTGATTATACAGTTGTGGTTTTTCCTTATGTGAAGGCCTTGAAATCGAATCCAGTAGAGATTGGTAATAAATTGGGCGCTTATGTGGTGGAGAATGTTTCTTCAATAACAGCTTTTAACGTAGTAAAAGGTTTTTTAAATTTTAGTCTAAGCCATCAATTTTGGAAGGATGAGTTGAAGTCTATTTCTACGAATGATGAATTTGGAAATCATGAAGCCAATGGAAAAAAGGTAATGGTTGAATTTGCTTCTCCGAATACCAATAAACCTCTCCATCTTGGGCATATCAGAAATATTCTTTTAGGATGGTCTTGTAGTCAGATTTTGGAAAAAGCGGGGTATGAGGTAATCAAAACCCAAATCATTAACGATCGAGGCATCGCGATATGCAAAAGTATGTTGGCTTGGCAAAAATTTGGAGGGGGAGAAACACCTGAAAGTTCAGGAATGAAAGGTGATCACCTGGTAGGAAAGTATTATGTGATTTTTGACCAAAAAATATCCCAGGAGTATTCTGACTGGCAGTCGTCTGCGGAAGCTCAAGCCCTTTTCGCAATTACAAAGAAAGAGAATCAAACGGAAGAAGATTTTTTTAAGACATATAAAAATACCTACTTTAATGAGTATTCTGTCTTAGGGAACGAAGCTAAAGATATGTTACTTGCCTGGGAGGCCAAGGATGAAAGCATTCGCAATCTTTGGATAATGATGAACAGTTGGGTGTATGACGGCTTCGAAGAAACCTATAAGAAGTTGGGTGTTAATTTTGATAAATTATATTACGAATCTGATACCTATTTGTTAGGGAAAAAGATTGTGGAAGAAGGATTATCTAAAGGTACATTTTATAAGGAGGAAGATGGCAGTGTTTGGGCGGACCTTGAAGATGTAGGTATGGACAAAAAGATTGTCTTGCGTAGTGATGGTACATCCGTCTACATGACACAGGATATTGGAACGGCTCAGGTGCGATTTGATGATTATGGGGTAGATAAAATGGTCTATGTGGTAGGTGATGAACAAAATTATCATTTTAAGGTCTTATTTGAAATTGCGAAAAAGCTAGGGGAGCCTTATGCTGGAGATATGCATCATCTGTCGTACGGTATGATAGAGCTGCCTACTGGAAAGATGAAATCTCGTGAAGGCACGATTGTGGATGCCGATGATTTGGTTGAAGTAGTTATTGAAGAGGCGCGTCAATCTTCAGCTGAGCGCGGTGAATTGGGCGAAATGGATAAAGTGGAACAAGAAGATATTTTAAGAAAGATTGGATTGGCTGCACTTAAATTTAGTCTTATCAAGATTCAACCCAAAAAATGGATCGTATTTGATCCAAAGGAATCTGTAGATATGCAAGGACAAACAGGGCCTTATGTGCAAAATGCGTATGTCCGGATTAAATCGGTTTTGCGCAAATATGATGGTGCCACTATAGGGAGCTACGACGAATATGCTGAGTTGGATGAGCATGAATTGGCATTGTTAAAGGAGATTGTAGAGTATCCGACCTTGATTGCTGAGGCAGCCGAAAGTCTTGATCCTTCTACAGTGGCAAATTATGCGTATAACCTGGCAAAAACATACCATCGGTTTTATCATGAAGTACGCATCTTAACCGCGGAGACCGAAGCAGCGAAGGCATTTAGATTGGAGTTGAGTAATGTGGTTGCCTCAGTGCTCGCCAACAGTATGGACCTTCTGGGAATTGAAATGCCCGAAAAGATGTAAAAGATGGTATGTTGTATAAATCATAAAATGCAATACAACTATTAGCTATTAAATCAAAACCAATTGGAACTGAGATTTGTAACTTTACGGTATAGTTTTAAATAAAGGTGTCCTTTTCGTATTGGCCCTTTTATAACGGATAAATAAATGGAAGAAAAGAAAGAATCATTGAATTTTATCGAGCAAATCATTGCTCAAGATATTGAAGATGGGAAACATGATGGTCGGGTACTAACACGTTTTCCTCCGGAACCCAATGGTTTTCTTCATATAGGGCATTGTAAGGCAATTTGTGTCAATTTTGAGTTGAGTCAAAAATTTGAAGGAGCTTGCAATCTTCGCTTTGACGATACTAACCCAACGACAGAAGATACCGCGTATGTAGAGGCTATTCAGGAAGATATTAAGTGGTTAGGTTTTGAGTGGAATGAAGACGTCAAGTTTGCTTCTGATTATTTTGATCAGTTGTACGAATATGCAGAGCAGATGATCAATGACGGTTTGGCTTATGTTGATCCGAGCACACCCGATGAAATCGCCGAACAAAAAGGTACGCCCTCCGAACCTGGAAAAGGAAATAACTATCGTGATCGAACTCCAGAAGAAAACCTTACTTTATTTCGTGAAATGCGCGATGGAAAACATCCAGATGGTGCCATGGTATTAAGAGCCAAGATTGATTTGGCTTCACCGAATATGTTGATGAGAGATCCATTGATGTATCGAATCAAACATGCACATCACTATCGAACCGGAGATAAATGGTGTATCTATCCTATGTATGATTTTGCCCATGGACAAAGCGATAGTATTGAACATGTGACCCATTCGTTATGTTCGCTAGAATTTATCCATCATCGTCCTGTTTACGATTGGTTTATTGAAAGTCTTGGGATCTTTCCTAGCCGACAGACGGAGTTCTCTCGTATGAATGTAGAGTATATGATTACCAGTAAGCGGAAGATGCTGAAATTGATAAAAGGTGAATACGTTTCAGGATGGGACGACCCTCGTATGCCTACTGTTCGTGCGTTGCGAAGAAAAGGGTTTCCGGCAAAAGCGATTCGAGTGTTTTGTGATAAGGTGGGAATGACAAAACGAGAAAATCTGATTGAGTATGATTTGTTGGAATCATGTGTGAGAGACGTTTTGAATGAGACAGCGAATCGGGCAATGGTCGTTGAGAATCCTGTAAAATTGATTATCACAAACTATCCGGAAGGACAATCAGAAATGCTTCCGGCAAATAACAATGATGGAGACGAGAGTGCAGGTACTCGAGAAATACCTTTTGGTCGGGAATTATGGATAGAAAGAGGTGATTTTATGGAAGATGCACCCCGTAAATTTTATCGCTTAAGTCCGGGAAGAAATGTACGGCTAAAACATGCCTTTATTGTGCACTGTGAAGGATTTAAGAACAATGAAAAGGGAGAATTGGAAGAAGTGTATTGCACGTATTATTCCAATAGTAAAAGTGGAAGTGATGTTTCTGGGGTGAAGCCAAAAGGAACATTACATTGGGTGTCGATAAAAGAAGGAGTAGATTGCGAAATACGGAACTACGATCATTTGTTTACTGATCCGGCACCGGATAGTCATGAGGGCAAAGACTTTCTTGATTTTGTGAATCCCGATTCAATAAATGTGACAAAAGGAATCATGGAACCTTCTTTGCTGTCCGCAGAGGAAGGACAGCAGTTTCAGTTTTTGAGAAAGGGATATTATTGTGTGGATAAAGATAGTACTGAGGGTAAACTTGTGTTTAATAAAACAGTGAGTCTTAAAGGGGGATGGAAGCCTAAGAAATGATTGCCTCGTCTGCTCGATTCATCAAATTAGAAAGGATGCAATGATAGAACTAATAGGAATTTTATTTACGGTTATGTTTGGAATTCCATCTTTGATTACGCTTTGGAAGGTGTACTCGAAGTCAGTTTCTTTTTGTGAGGTTGATAAATTGAATTTACATGATGCGGTTACAAAAAATATTGAAGATTTAGTTATTACGTATAAGAATGAAGAAATTAGTGAGCATCTGTTCTTGTACAAGGGATTTTTTTATTGTGAAGGAAAAAGTGATATTACAAAACAAGATATCCTGGAAAATTTTAAGATCCAATTACCGAACAATTCCAAGTGGTTGGAATGTAATATTATTGAAGCGTCAGATGATTTTAAACCAAAATTAGAGGTTGATGGAGATACCGTTAAATTTAATTTTGAACTGTTCAAACATAGGGAGTTCTTTTATTTCGAAGGTCTTTTTGAAAGTCCTGAAAGCAGAGCGAATAAAAACTTGATAAAAATTAAACACCGAATTGCAAACCTCGGAAAAGTAGATCAAATTGATTACAAAAAATTATTGGAAATTCCTTCTGATATAATTATTTCATTGATTATTTCTCTGGGTGCTTTTATTATGTTTTACTTCATGCTTTTAGGTACTCTATTTAGTGAGATTGAGTTAGTTGATATTGATGGGAATAGCTTGAAAGAGGAATTGGTTACCTTAAATTCATATGAGATTAAGTCTTCAATTGAAGAGGAGTATTCATTTTTTGATTTATTTCCTTCCAAGCTAACAAAAGAATACAAACTCAGGTTTATGGATTCGGATGAACCAATATTGGTAAAAGGTAAATTAGAGAAGGGTTTTGAATTTTATTTGCGCTTGATTTTTCTTTGTATGGCCGTTTTTACAATGCTTTTTAGCTTTATTTCATTTCTTAAATACATAAGTAAAAAGGGTATTATAAAAAAATTGGATGAGATTGGTTACAAAAAATTAAAAGGATGAAGTCGTTTAAAGATCTATGTTAAAACGGATTCGGTTATTGGAGTTCAGAGCAAAGCTGTTGTTAAAGTTCAGAGTCAAAATTTATGACAAGGCCATAGATATTCTTAACGTTGATTTGATGAAAGTTGTGCTTTTGACTTTCAGTTTATATGGAAACATTATATTTGCATTTGTAAATGAGTAAAGGTAAAACCATACTTGCCAAAGAGAGGTTTAAACTCACCATTGAACGCTTGTGTCATGAGTTGATCGAAGAATATGAAGATTTCTCGAATACATGTATTATAGGCGTACAAGAGAGAGGAGTTTTACTTGCAGATCGAATTTTAAAGCGACTTCAGCATCTTTCTCCCAAAACTAAATTTGAATACGGAAAATTGGATATTACGTTCTATCGTGATGATTTTCGTACGCGGGAAGAACCGATCAAGGCATCTTCTACTGAAATCAACTTTTTAATCGAAGCGAAGCGAGTCATATTAATTGACGATGTATTGTATACGGGGCGAACCATTCAAGCTGCATTGGCGGCTTTGCAGGACTTTGGTAGACCGGCACAAGTAGAATTGTTGTCTCTTGTAGATCGAAGGTTTAATCGCCACCTGCCTATCCGACCAGATTATACCGGACTAACAGTAGATTCTTTGGATGAGGCATATGTAAAAGTAGAGTGGGAAAATATTGACGGACAAGATCGAATTTTACTTTTCTCGGCAAAACGAAATAATTAAGCACAAACGGATGACAAATTCCAAATTGAGCAGTAAACACCTTTTAGGTATCAAATACATCACAAAGGAAGATATTCAATTGATTTTTGACACTTCTGAGAATTTCAAAGATGTTATCAATCGTCCGATTAAAAAAGTTCCTAGTCTTAGAGATGTAACTATAGCCAATTTATTTTTTGAAAATAGCACACGTACACGAATTTCGTTTGAATTGGCAGAAAAGAGACTAAGTGCTGATGTTGTTAATTTTTCGGCCTCTTCCAGTTCTGTAAAAAAAGGAGAAACTCTCCTGGATACCGTTAATAATATTCTTGCCATGAAGGTTGATATGGTAGTCATGAGACATCCAGCTCCTGGAGCTCATCATTATCTTTCAAATCACATTAGTGCGAATATTATTAATGCGGGCGACGGAACGCACGAACATCCCACACAAGCACTTTTAGACTCTTTTTCGATGCGCGAACAACTAGGAAACCTAAAAGGGAAGAAAGTTGTTATTGTTGGCGATATAATGCATAGTCGTGTAGCACTTAGTAATATTTATTGTTTAATCAAATTGGGGGCGAAAGTCAAGGTTTGCGGTCCACCGACACTTATTCCAAAACACATTGAATCTCTAGGTGTTGAAGTAGAGTACAGTATTAAAGACGCCCTGGAGTGGTGTGATGTGGCTAATTTATTGCGTATCCAACTGGAACGCATGGATATCAAATACATTCCGAGTCTAAGAGAATATGCAATGTATTATGGTGTGAACAAAAAGCTGGTTGATAGTCTTAGTAAAAGAATAGTAATTATGCATCCCGGACCGATCAACCGAGGAGTAGAGTTATCTAGTGATGTTGCAGATTCAGACCAAGCCATCATTTTGGATCAAGTTGAAAATGGAGTGGCAGTACGAATGGCGGTATTATACTTGCTTGCAGGAAATAGAGCAAATTAAGTCGAACACGTTAAAAATATATTAAGTCGGGCGAATATTAAATTAATTTAACAAGAGGTAGGTTATTTCGTTGGAAAATTATAGGTAAGAGACCATGAAGCACATACTAATTTTAGTTTTTTCATTTCTGACAGTTTCAGTTTTTGGACAACATGACATTCAAATCAAGTTGAGAAACTATGAGAGCGATACATTAATTGTTGGCAATTATTATGCTGATAAACAATTGGTCCATGATACGCTGGTGGCTATAAACAAAGGAGAGTTTTCGATGTCCGGAACGGATAATTTGAAACGAGGTGTTTATTTTTTACTTACGCATCCTAAGAAGCAGCACATACAGTTTTTTGTGAATGAGCTTGATAATGAGTTTGAGATTGATTGGGATGTTAAGAATCCATCAGATCTGAGTTTCAAAGGGAGTAAGGATAACGCGCTTTTTTTGGATTATGTAGCATTCCTGGGAGAAAAACGTCCTGCTGCTGATGAGTTGAACAAAAGGTTGATGATGGCGGATTCGACAGGTGTAGAGGATATAGAGGCAAAAGAGAAACTCATGGTAATCGAAGAACAGGTCTCTAATCATCAGCTTAAGATGATTGATAAACTTCCAGGATCGATAACCGCACGCTTTATTGCGGCTAACCGGACTCCAGATATGCCTGAATTTGAAGAGGACAATGAGGGGCAGTTGTCTCGATATTATTGGTTGAGAAAGCATTATTTTGATAATATTGATCTTGGCGATTCTGTCAACCTGCGTACGCCATATTTGCACGGAAAGATCAATTACTATATAGAGAATATTACTCCTAAAGATCCTGACAGCACGATTACAAGTATTGACTATCTGCTAAACAAAATGAAGCCATCACCTGACACATACCGGTATTATCTCTCTTATTTTTTAAATAAGTATGCCAAAATGAAGATTGTTGGTTTTGATAAAGTCTATGTCTATTTGGTGGATAATTATTATGCCACTGGAAAAGCAGATTGGGTATCACCAGAAAACCTGTTAAAGTTAAAAGAACAGGCGGATCAACTCAGAAATATTCTAATAGGTGAGAAGTTTCCGGACATTACAACCTACAAAAAAGATAGTACTGCGGTAAGGCTATGGGATATTGAATCGCCCTATACAATGGTCTTGTTTTGGGCTCACGACTGCGGTCATTGTACGAAATCTATGCCTGCAATCGTAGAGTTTTATGATGAATATCAAAGCAAAGGAGTGACCATTTTATCCATTTGTACAAAAGGAGGTAAGAAGACTGTTCCATGTCAAGAGGCAATCCCTAAAAAGAAGATGGAGAAGTTTATCAATACCTTTGACCAATATCAGCGTTATCGAAAAAAGGTACACATCCGATCTACGCCCAAGATTTTCATTTTAGATAAAGACAAGAATATTCTAATCAAGGATATTCCATCCAAAGAACTAAAGAATATCATGCCGGAGATTATCAAAATGCATTCTAAAGATACGAAAAGCTGATTTTAAAAATACTAAAGAGCCTCTTAAAACGGGTGGTATTAAAAGACTCTTTGAAGGTTATAATTTTCGTTAATTTATTAACGCACGCACTTACACCATTGTGGGGTTGATGGATCTATCACGGTCATGGCTCCTGTAGTAAGGTTGTAAGTAACTATACGTCTTGATCCTGGGTGATTGGGATCTGATGTGTCAATAAATGGAGTCTGAGTCCAAATACCGTATATTTCTGCAGGAATGTAAGGAGCAATATAGAATACCTCTTCTATGGTTGCTATTCTCCAATCGTCAAAACCATTTTCTTCAAGAGTTCCGCAATAACGCATACATTCTCCAAAGTACATTTGATAATCTGTAAACGTCAAACTGAACATGGTAGGGCAATTTAGGAGAGGGCAATCATTTCCTGAATTATTAGAGTTAATGGACATCCATTGAGGTCCATCGGAAGTCATTTTAAGCACTTGATCTAAAAGACCATTCGGAAGCGGTATAATCACCCCATCCGGATTCACAATTGGGATTCGTGTGTCTATTCCCGCAAGAGAGTCACTTCTTATACTTCCTGAGACATGGAGTTTATTAAGAGGTGTTTCTACTCCAATTCCAACATTGTTTGATTGAGAAAATAGTTCTACAGAAAGATAAAGTAATAGGGATACTATTATTGTTCCGGTGATAAAATATTTAGTCATAGTTATAAATTTTGTGAGGTGAATAAATAGGATTATACCATCGAATAAAGGCCGTTCGGAAAATTATAATCCAAGAACTAAGAGGAAGTTGATCAATTTCGAATATGAAATTCAGTAGGATAAATGAATTATGCAAGGAAAAAAATACTTTTAGAAATGGCTTTTTTTACAATAAGTTTAGTGTATATAATACATTAAGCCCAACTGTATTGGCTTTAAG
>JBCCVV010000273.1:0-9049 GCA_039194925.1 Bacteroidota bacterium | reverse complement strand
GAATATCATCTATTTTCATAATTTTTTTGGCCTTGGCCTTAGCTGGATGTAAAACCGATGTCCCTCCCGAAAAAGAAATTACGCAAGATGATCTGGTAGGAGAGTGGGAAATATTTTACGCCGAACGAAATGGAAGGATCACAAAAAGCCTTGAGAAGGGGAAATTTGTGTTCGGAGCGGACAATTTGGTATCAAGCAATCTTTTTAATAGACCAAATAGCCTTAACTTCACTTACAATAAAGGTACAATTTCGATCGAAGGAGATCCGAATATGACTTCTTTGAATATTGATAGACTTCAAAATGATACGTTAGTGATATCATCCAAAATGAAAGTATTCAATATGGTTTTTCATTTGAAAAAGAAATAGTACCCATTAATTCAGGAGCTGTTTTAATTTGTCCTTCTATGAAAAAGCTGTTATTTCTTTTCGTTTTATGTTTGTCCTATTCTTCCTCCTTTGGGCTGGAAATAAGTGTAGATGTCGGATGTTTCAAAAATGAAGGCCAGTCTTATATGGAGGCCTACATTAGAATCCTGGGGCAGACGGTTGAGTTCAAGGAAAATAAGGAGTTAGGAGGATTGCAAGCTGGTGTAGAATTGACAATGATCATTTCGCAAGGCGATAAAATCATTACGTACGAAAAGTTTAAACTCAATTCTCCTTTGTTTGGGGAGCCTCAGGATTTTCTGGATGTTAAGCGTTTCGCTCTTGCCGATGGAGAATATATCCTGAAAGTTGAAGCCGTTGATGGCTATGATGAAGATAACAAGCTGGATTTGGAGAAGAGGGTAGTGGTATCTTCTTTTTCAGAATCACTAGCCATTTCCGATGTGCAATTGTTCGCTTCAGTTAAAGCGTCCGATCCGTCCAATCCTCTTTCCAAGAATGGGTTGCTAATGGAGCCATTGACTTATGGGTATGTCAGTAAGGATATCAATGTATTAAATATTTATTCTGAAGTATATCGTAGTACGGAATTGGAAACCATGAATTTTGTTCGATATGCGATTATGGATGGATATTCCAACGGTCCCGGAGAGGTAGCCATTCAAAAATTTAAAAAGCTGGAAGGCAAAGAAAATGAACCTTTGTTGTTGCAACTCCCGGTTAACGAATTACCTTCAGGTAAGTATCATGTATTGATTGAATTATTTGATAAAAGTAAAAATACCCTCGCCAGTAAAAAAGTTGATTTTATTAGAGCCAATCCGGATTATGACATTGAGTATTGGAAAAACTATAATAAAGAAGAAAGCCATTCTTTTGTATCCGACTTGTCTAAAGAAGAATTGGATTATGCATTACGGGCGATTAGCGCTTTGGTTTACGAACCTAAAAAAAGCGTTATGAACTTTATTATTGCCGATGCACCCATGCGAGCACAAAGAAAATTCTTGCTTGATTTTTGGAATGAAGAAGCACCCAGAGCACCAGAACTTGCCTATCAGAAGTTTATGGAAGTGGCCAAAGCTATTGATATTGAATTTAACAGCAATGTAGGGTACGGTTTTGAAACAGATCGAGGATATATGTTTTTGCGATATGGAAAACCCAGCAATATATTGAGTATTGACACTGAACCGGATTCCTACCCTTATGAAATTTGGTACTATAACTACCTAAAAGAGACGAATCAAACAAATGTAAGATTCATTTTCTATAATAAAAGCTTGTCACATAATGACTACACCATATTGCATTCTACGTGCATCGGAGAACGTCAATACCCTCAATGGGAGGTTGAGCTTTACCGACGAGCGTTGGATGTTCAAGAGTTAAATCAAATTGAAGCGCAAACCATACAGGACAGCTGGCAACGTAATGCCAGACGGTACTTTAATGACTTTTAGAAGAAGGTCACTCTACTTTGCATCTTTCAGCACATTACGACTAATAACCAGTTTTTGTATTTCGCTGGTTCCTTCACCAATAGTGCATAGTTTCGAATCTCGATAGTACTTTTCCACGGGGAAGTCTTTGGTATATCCATAACCTCCAAAAATTTGGATGGCTTCGGTAGAGGCTTCCACACAAACTTCTGAGGCATAATATTTTGCCATTGCAGATACAGTGGTAACTTTCTTTTTATTATTCTTTAGGTATGCCGCTTTTCGAATCAATAGCTCTGAAGCTTGAATTTTCGTTGCCATATCTGCCAATTTGAAACTAATAGCCTGGAAATTTGAAATGGGCTGTCCAAATTGTTCTCTTTCTTTAGAGTATTTTACGGATGCTTCGTAAGCACCTTTGGCAATTCCCAAAGCCAATGCGGCAATGCTAATTCTACCTCCATCCAGTATCTTCATGGCCTGAATAAATCCTTCCCCTACTTTTCCGAGAATCTGTGATTTATGTACCCTGCAATTTTCAAAAACCATTTCGGCCGTTTCAGAGCAGCGCATACCCAATTTATTCTCCTTCTTGCCGGCAGAAAATCCTGGAGTATCTCCGTCTACAACAAATGCAGTGATGCCGTGACTATCCAATGGTTCTCCTGTGCGGGTCAAAACCACCGCTACATCTCTTGAAATCCCGTGGGTAATCCAATTTTTGGTACCATTAATCACATAATAATCACCATCTTCTACGGCTACACATCGCATGCGCATGGCATCAGATCCGGTGTTGGCTTCAGTCAAACCCCAAGCTCCAATCCATTCACCACTCGCCAGCTTGGGAAGATATTTTCTCTTTTGTTCATCATTGCCAAATTCCATGATATGCCCCGTGCATAAGGAATTATGGGCGGCTAGAGATAAACCTACAGACCCGCATACTTTGGCAATTTCGGTGATGATGGTTACATATTCCTGATACCCCATTCCTGCGCCTCCGTATTCTTCAGGAACCAAAACCCCCAAAAAACCTTGTTCTCCAAGCTCCTTCATACATTCAATCGGAAAGTATTGTGTTTCGTCCCATTCCATGAAGTGAGGTCGAATTCTTTGCTCCGCAAATTGACGTGCACTATCTTCTATAAACTGTAAATTTTCTAAGGCTTCTACTTGCATTTAGATGTACGTTTTTAATCAATAATATATGGGATTAATTAGTATTTAATCCTTTGGTTAGGAACAGCAAGGTACGCACTTTGTTTGGTATTGAGGTGGGTATATGTCTAAAATGTATGAAAAGACTTGAGGGCGAGTATGGGAGATTGAATTGTGGAGTTGATTAGTTATGGAGTTGATGAGTTATGGAGTTGATGAGTTATGGAGTTGATGAGTTGCAGAGTTGAACAGTTGCAGAGTTGATGAGTTATGGAGTTGATGAGTTATGGAGTTGATGAGTTGCAGAGTTGAACAGTTGCAGAGTTGAACAGTTGCAGAGTTGATGAGTTGCAGAGTTGATGAGTTGCAGAGTTGATGAGTTGCGGAGTTGATGAGTTGCAGAGTTGATGAGTTGCGGAGTTGATGAATTATTGAGTTGTTTAATATTGTTCTGCGGCCTAATCGTCTATTAGGATAATGAGGTTTATATTTATCGAGAGCTTAAAATAAACATGGGAGCGAAACTTTCATAAAACGCATTAGAAACAGGATATCATACAAAGGCATTTTCAAGTAGGCATTTTGATATCATATTATTTTTTAGTTTTGGATATTGAGATTAAAAAGGATAACTAATGAAGCCACTTGCGGAGCGAATGAGACCTAAGACCTTGGATGATTTTGCAGGTCAGGAACACTTGGTAGGTGAGGGTGCTGCCTTGCGAAAAATGATTGAGAGCAATACAGTACCATCATTTATATTATGGGGACCACCAGGGGTAGGCAAAACTACTATTGCCAGTATACTTAGTGCTACGCTGAAGCGACCATTCTTTAATCTCTCTGCTATCAATAGTGGGGTAAAGGATGTGCGGGAAACGATAGCAAAGGCTGAAAATTCTCGATTTTTTGATCGAGCGAATCCTGTATTATTTATCGATGAGATCCATAGGTTTTCGAAATCGCAGCAGGATTCATTGTTGGGAGCTGTGGAGAAAGGAGTAATTACATTAATTGGAGCTACAACGGAGAATCCGTCTTTTGAGGTGATTTCGGCCTTGTTGAGCAGGTGTCAAGTATATATTTTGAAACCATTGGAAAAAGAGGACTTGATTTCTCTTATTGATAAAGCGATTAAAGAAGATGAAGAACTTAAGAAAAAAGAGATTAATGTTGAGTCCTACGATGCTTTACTCAGACTTTCTGGAGGAGACGGTCGAAAACTATTGAATAGCCTGGAGATTATTGTTTCTTCATTTGGTCCGAATGAAAAAATAGTGATCAATGATGAATATGTTTTAAATACAATTCAGCAAAATCTGGCGAAATACGATAAAACAGGCGAACAACATTACGATATCATCTCGGCTTTTATCAAGTCGATTCGAGGGAGCGATCCGAATGCAGCGGTGTATTACCTGGGACGGATGATCTTGGGAGGAGAAGATCCAAAGTTTATCTGTCGACGTATGATTATTTCTGCTTCGGAAGATATAGGGTTGGCCAATCCCAATGCATTGCTATTGGCAGAAAGTGCATTTCGGTCTATTGAAAAAATTGGTATGCCCGAAGGTAGGATCATTATGTCTCAAGTTGCGGTTTATCTTGCGTGCAGTCCAAAGAGTAATGCGAGTTACATGGCCATAAAGGCAGCAATGTCTAAGATCAAAGAGACTGGAGACTTGTCTGTTCCCCTGCATTTAAGAAACGCCCCTACGAAATTGATGAAGTCGATTGGGTATGGAAAGAATTACAAATACTCTCATGATGAAGCTATCGATCAACCCGATCAGGAATATTTGCCCCGAGAAATTAGTGGAACCACTTTTTATGCTCCTGGAAATAATCCCTCGGAGATGAAACTCACGGCTTTGATCCGACAAAAATGGAAAGATAAATATGGGTACTAGGGAATATCCTAATTGGAATCAATCACGCTTCCTGTACCTGTGATGGAAACATCAACATCCGGATTACCTCTGTAGAAAATACTTCCTGTTCCTGTTATGGAGCCTTCTAACTTATCCGTACAATGAATTTCAATGTTACCCGTACCTGTAAGATCAGCATCGGTCGTTTTGGTAATAAAATCAAATCCCTTAAAGCTACCGGTGCCAGTGAGTTCAATGGAAAGTTTATCGGCAGAACCTTGGGCGTTGATACTTCCTGTACCTATACTTTCTATGGAAAGGTCGTCGAGATTAAGAAAGTCATTTATGTTTACATTTCCAGTACCTTCGTTTTGAATCGCTCTTAAATCAGGAATGGTTATGTCGACGGTGATCGTTACATTATCATAGCTGCCATCCTGAAGACTAATGGATAGTGTATTGGCTCCTACTACAGTATTCACCCGATCAATAATATTATCATTGGCTGTCACTACTATGGTCTGAGTAAGGTCGTAGGTAACATTGACATTGATAATACTGCTTACATCAATCCGATCAAATTCAGCTTCATCCCGGTCTTCAGAAATGATAACATCTGATCCAACAATTTCACTTTCATCTTCCTGACAAGCAGTAAAGCCGATCACTAAAAATGCAAAAAGGAATATCCAATTTTTCATATCGTAATTTTTCTGAATCAACAATGTACTGATAAAATTACATTCTCCCTTAATAGAATTCAATGATTCCCGTCAGTCTTCAACAAGTTTTGGAAAAATATCGATAGTATTATTTCTCCTTCTCTTTTGGGTCCTTTTCTTCTTTGATTTTTTTATGTCTGGCAATGTGTTTATCAGGATCCCATTGGATGTCCCAATTGTTGCCATATTCTTGTAATGTTCCCAAGCCAACCGTATTGCGAATGCTATCTATTTTGTGTGGGTTTTCAATTTCTCCAAAGTAGAGTTCACCCGTTTTTTCGTCGGTATACACCTGACTGCCGTAGATTTGTTTTTCTCCTTTACCGAGAAGAACTCTGTCAATCATCAAAGCAATAGAGGACCATCGAACTTCTCCTTTATCTGCTTGTTCTTTCAAAAGGGGAAGATATTTTTCTTGCATTTCTTGGGTTGAGTGCTGAATGACCATAAACGCAGTTGAGCCTTGTCTTGGGCCCACCAGTGATCTGCCAGGATATCCGTATTCTTCAATGATTTCTTCAATCCGAATCATGTTGACACTGTCCGAATAATTTTGTAGTGCCCAAAGTGAATCCATTTGTGGCGAATCCCAGCCGTATTGTTCCGTAACGCTTCTCATCTCCCTTCGCTGCATTTGATCCGTCATGCTTATTACTTTTAACTCTAACATTAGCTCTATATTAATGCCTGCGTCTTCCGCACTTTGCCTCCAACGGCGTAAGATGGTATCTTCGAATGGGGTGCCCGATAGATAAGTGAATTCTTCATAGGTATCAAAAATTGATTTGGCCATATCCCAATTCAATTCGAAAGCAACGTCCAAATAAGTGTTCAATGTATTTGTATTGTTGGCGCTATAGGCACAGGCAGCTCCGCGCAGTGTACTAAGGACACTTGTTTGTTTTGTTTTAAATGCTTCCTCATAGTAAATTAAACACGAGTCGTACTTTTCAGCATTGAGCGCGGCTTCTCCGGCTTGTACGTTTTTGATGTAAGCGGGATCAGTTGTAGCAAAGGATTGTTGTGCGTTTGCATTGTAAGAAAGGAGGGTTATGACCGCGATAAAAAGTATGTTTTTCATGGAGATTGGTTTTATTTTAGGTTAATTTAGCCGACCCGGGTTAAACAATGGAGCTTTTTACTTGAATTACAAAATGGTTAACAATTGGAGGCAACTGACAATGAATAATTGATAATTGACATTTTGTGCTTTAGAGATTTTGAAATTATGGGGAAAGTATTATGAAAGAGTGGCTTTTTTTTGATTCAACTTGAATTCTTACTTGTATCGGATTTTTAGGAAAAGAATGATGCTGGAAAGTATTAGAGTAATTCCGTTGGCGAGGATGATGGGCCAGCTTTCCAAGATGAAGCCATAAATCAACCAGAGACATACACCACCCACAAGCATGGAGTACATGGAAAGTGATAAATCATTGGTGTTTTTGGATTTTATGACCTTGATGGCTTGGGGCAGGAAGGCACCTGTTGTGAGCACGGCCGCTACGAATCCTAATGCGTCTACGTAATTCATATGTTTAACTAAACGGTAGTTCTGATCTTTTTAGTGGAAATTATTGCATCTTTATTTATTGGGCCAAATATATGAGGAAATAGTTCTCCAATTGGAGCCAGTTCATATTTTAGTTCAGGTATTAATCGCGATGGGTCCAAGGTGAGAATTATCAGGTTTTGTTGATTCTGGAAATAGCGATCAAGTACGCCTTTTAATTGATTTTCATGGGAGCAATGGATGAAGCCTTCGTTGTCCAGAGAGTCGTGTATGTATACATCGGAAAGGGATTGAGTTTCCCAGAAAGTAGATGTGCAGATGTGGTAGATGTAAGCTTCGGACATTTTTTATTCGTTTTTCGTAGTGACTACACTATTGAATTTTTATATGCATGAATAATTCATGATAGACTCCTTTTCGGGATTGACCATCTTCAATGATCTTTTTCGCATTACCAGAGAGCAATAGGAGCATTTATATTCGCTTCAATTTCAAATAAAACAGCATCCAGTATAGCTTTATACCCGATCGGTTAACTATACTATTGTGGAGGATAATGATTCATTGTATACGAACCAAAGAACAAATTCTATCCTTAATTTAGCTCGTTTCAAAATCTATTTTGTTGTTAAGGGGCAATTAAACGTTATGCTAAGTTTAGATTTTATTTTTTCAAAAATGAATATATCCCATTAGGGCGTGGACGAAATCTTTTTCTTTTAAATGAATAGATTACCGATCCTAATTGTCTCGGATACAACGACACGCATATCCAATATCTTTTGAGGTAGTACCTCCTGAGACAGCCACGCCTCTCTGTCTGTCAAAAACATAGGTTTGCACTTGTCTGCTGTTATAGGTATCTCGCGTCCAAAATATTGCTTTTCTATTTAAATTCTCAAATTGATTTTCTCCAACCGAAAGCTCACCTGAAAATTGAATGTTAAATCCACTGGAACTATCCTCAATCAGTGAAGCGTAAACTTCCTTTCCTCCATATCCGTAACTGCGAGTCAACTTTTGCCATTCCTTAATACTAGGTAAACTCCAGCCTTTTGGGCACGCTTCTTTTGCCGCTTGCCAGGTATATAATCTACCATACTTTTTACAGTTTTCCGGATCATTGTCGTAACACCAAGAACCAACCGTTTCTACATTTAAATTTGTCGTCATCCAGATTCTCAAGTCTTTCATTCTTTTCCAATCCTTATTCGAATTTTCTGACAAATCAGAATTCGCTTCAACTGATGCTGAATCTGAAACATCAGTAGGCCCGTGCTTACTACTAAAATTACTCACATCTATTATGCCACTTAAAAGAAAAATAGTTAATAGAGCGAGAATGGAAAAGACGCCCCATCCAAGAAACCGTCTCATGCTATTGCTCCTTTTTTGTTTTTCGGCAAGAGTCTGATGCTGGGTAATATTCTTAATATCTTGAATTAATGGAACTATATCATGTTTCCATCTTGCTTTTCTAATAGGAAAGGCTTGGTGTCTTAATAGAGGATGTAACTCTGGAGGAATTTGATTCTTTTTAGGTAATCTTGCTCCATCGATTAGCACAGGTATAATTATTTTTTTCGCTTCAATTGCAGCGAGAAGTTCTCTCCTGACCCAATCACCTTCATCGAATAGCCTAACTTTGTTATTCCGTTTTACGAGCCAGGATTCTCCAATAATCACAAGTATTACCTGTGCATTTAGACCAGCGTCAATAAGTTTATCAATCCACAAGTCGCCGGATTGAATATCATCAATATCTTGAAAAGAGAATCTATTGCCGAATATTCTATCTAAATCACTGGCAAGTCTTCCAGCTTCACTTTCTGAATCAGATCTTCGGTAATTTATAAAAACAACTGGTTTTTCGAATAAATCTTCAGACATGTTCGATATTGCATTTACTTTCGTTTCATTATTAAAACTGTATAAACTTAATGAATTT
>JBCCVV010000272.1:0-9064 GCA_039194925.1 Bacteroidota bacterium | reverse complement strand
TTGTAAAAGCATTAATAATGCAGGTAAAGCAAATGCATTGTTGTTTGGATTTGTCTCTTTTTTAAGGTTGCGCTCCATATTGGAGTAGTCTTGTAACATCATGATGTTTGTATTTTACTGAACTCAATAGATATTTCACCATTTTTCAAGTGATCAATAGAAGTCACTTCCCAATCAGAGAGGTTGAAGGAGGTTACATATTCACTCCATGTATCTTCATTGTTGAACCTGTTTAATGTTGCAGTCGTTGGCCTTATAATAGGTTCGCCATCGATGGTAATTACTAAGTCTTTTCCTGGAATGTGACCTTTTTTTGCTTTTGGATACCTCTCAGGCTCTTGAAGCATATAAGCACCTGTCATAATTGATAAGACTAGGGATGTTATGTATCTAATAAATTGTCTTCTGTTCATGGCTCTTGGTTTATTTTGAATAATACCATTGAGTACATCCGTCAGTCAACCACTCGGCCTGTTTCATAATACCATCAGAAGACGATATATAATAGTAATCATCTTCATTAGACATAAATCCAAACTCTGTTAGAATGGCTGGACATGCAGTTCTTTTAAGAATTGCAAAATTGCCAGTCTTGATAGGCCTTGATTCAGAAAACTTTCTAAAACATCTATTTGGGAAGTGCTCTATGAAGGTTTTATAAAACCGCTCTGCAATCGCAGTAGCATTATTTGAATAATACGTGAAAATCTCTGTGCCATTAGGGTTAGGTTTACCAAAGAAATTATGATGAACGGATATTAGTAAACAATCAAAATGATTACTTGCCTCGTTTACATTCCAAATTCTTCTATTCAGGCTAAGATCGTTATTAGTCCCACTAATTACCTCACAAGGGATTTTATGGAAATCTAAAAGAAATGCTGTTAAATGGACCACAGCCCTATTCAGGACACCTTCATTAATTTGAGTATGTTTTTTTTCTACTCTCTTATTTGGATGAGTATTATAAATTCCTTTGGTAAGTCCACCGTGTCCGGCATCCAAAAGGATTAGTTTATTTGCCATGTTTTGCCGTTTTTAAGCTCGAGTAGCAAAACTGACCCCTTATATGACCCCTTGCAAATATATGAGAAATAAAAAAGCCTTGCAAATCTTTTTGATTTACAAGGCTTTACATGCTTTAACGTTAAGCATACTATGTGAGACTGGAGGGATTCGAACCCACGACCTCTGCCCTGTCAAGGCAGCGCTCTAAACCAACTGAGCTACAGTCTCAATTTTTTATTTTATTAAGGTTCAAACAATTTCGAACCCACGACCTCTGTCCTGTCAAGATGAGAGACTGATCCGTGTTTTATACGGTGAAAGTCCAGTGGACTTTCAAAGGAACGAACCACGTCTCAGCGTGGATGGGTTGGAAAACCAACTGAGGAGCTACAGTCTCTATTCCATTTATTCCCTGCCTAGTCTTTACTCCAACAGGAATGCAAAGAAAAGAAGAAATACTTAGAGTAAGAAAGATGTAACCCGGGAATTGTAAAGATTAATTTCTTACTTTTTGACCGTAGTCATCAATTGCTGCCCAATCAAAAAATCGCCTTTTTATGGATATCTCTTCCCTCTACTGGATAGAAATTTTCAAACGCTTAAGAGCATTGGGCAAGTTTGGCTCGGCTTGTACGATTCCTTCATCTGTAATGCTTATACCACCAAAACCAAAAAGAACGGTTTGCAAAGCCCCACCCGCCCCTGTGGTAAAATAAGGGCTGATTCCTTTGCCATCCGCGCACTCCGCCAATACACCAAATGGTGGTACCGCATTCGATCTGTAGCTGTGGATAAATACTTCAAAAGCCCTATCCATATTACCCAGTTTGGCATGAAGCGTGGCTAATGTCGCAAACCCCATGGCAGGCCCATCGGGAGACATTCTGGGCTCGTAATACTCCAAATCTTTTTTGACTTGTGCAGGGTCTGTAATGAATTCCAAAGGATGACTAAGTAAATTTACATCCGCCTGCTTAATCACGGCACCATTGTATGTTCTGTTTTCTTTGGTCGTCCCATCTTGAAACTGCAGGATGGGTATGTTTTGAGCAACGTGCATCCAGTCCGGGTCCGGTGTAATTTCTAGTACTTCAGCCGCCTGAGTGGCGTATTTCAGTACGGTCTTTACGATGCCATTGGTAAATGCATTGTTATCAATATTTTCTTCAAATTCATTTGCCCCGATTACATTACTAATATCATACTGGCCCGACCCATTCCGTTCGACGCGACTGCACCAGAAATCCGCTACCTCCTTGAGGACGGAAAATCCTTTTTCGAGTAGCCAATCTTTATCTTGCGTCACCTGGTAGTATTTCCAAAACGTCCATCCCACACAAGCCGTTATGTGTTGTTGAAAAGGTCCCGTCAATGCCCAAACCGGGGTCTGCTCCGATCCATCATCCGCACTTTCCCAGGGAAACATCGCTCCTTTATATCCATGATTAAACGCATTTTGCCTGGCCGCCTCCAACCGATTATACCTGTAATCCAATAACGACTTTGCAATATCTGGCTGTAAAATTAACAAGGGAGGAAACATCCATAATTCCATATCCCAAAACACATGACCATTGTACCCCAAACCAGATAAACCCACAGGAGACAAACTCAAACCCGAACCTGCTCTGGCAGAAGCATAGAGATAATACAGCATGAGTCGCACTTCTTTTTGCACCTCAGAATTTCCTTCTATTTCAATATCTCGTTGCCATAATTTGCCCCAATCTGACAAGTGTCGTCGTTTGAGCGTTTCTGCACCCGTTAATTTTGCGTAGATGGATAGTCGTTCCGCTTCATTCAATGGGTCTGAAAAATTAACCGATGTGCATATCGAACTCACAAAGCTGAATGAATAGGATTGACCCTTGGTCAGCGCCTTTTTGAATTTAACCAAATGCCTGTTGAAGTCCCAATCTTCATGAATTAAATGAGGTTCCTTCCCATGATCTTCTTCGAATAGAAAACTGTTTGCAACAGCCAGTTTTATCTTTCCGCTGGGACTATCGGCTTCGGAACTCAGTAATGGAATCCTGACGTGAGGTCGATCTATCTCACTAAAGAAATTTTTGACATTTCGTAAGTGGTCAGGAGATTCAATAGAATTCTGCAAGATAAAATCGAGGTCCTCCCTGGCTTCAATTGTAATGGTTACCAAAGAGGTGTAGGGCAGATTCCGAAGGGCCATAATCTCATACGTTACATTGGATTCTTGCGTCTCCAGATAACTTCTGAAACTGGCTTGTTTCATATTTAGCTCTTGCGTATATTGGGTTAAACCCTCAGGAGCAAGATGTTTGTTATTTATAAAAAGATCCAGATTAAAGGGATTGAACGCCTTTAGAATATTGCTCACTCTTCCCCGTTGATATCTGTCGTATACTCCATTAAGAATCACCTCGATAATTTGGAATGGTTTGGCCGCACTGACGATACCGATCATTCCATTGGCCACCATAGCCCCGAAGTAATTATTGTTATCAATATTGTCCGCCTTAATTTTCCAAAGATCACTATTGTCTTTATGCTTCATTTCTCTACGCTACCCTGCTTTTTAAACTATTCTATTCTCTGTTTCTATGTCAAAAAATCGTAAACGATCAATGTCGAGCCCTACTGTTACTTGCTGTCCGGTTTTATACATACGGCTTGAATCGCTGCGGAAGCAAAAGGTTTGATCTGTATTTCCCTCGAAATGAAAATAGTTGAACGATTCACTACCAATCGGTTCTACGACATCAATAAATATGTTCATATCAACACTCAGTTGTTTTACATTCTCATTTTGTTTGTCGTATAAATATTCCGGTCTAAATCCAAAGGTGACTTCTTTTCCTATGTACGGGGTCAGTTTATCATATAAATTAAGCTTATCCGGAATCCCAAAATGGATGCCCTGCGACTCAAAAATTATTTCTTCCTCTTTCTTGATATGTCCCCTAACGAAGTTCATTGACGGACTGCCAATAAATCCTGCCACAAATTTATTTACGGGATTATTGAATAGATTCATAGGGGTATCGACTTGCTGAACGTATCCATCCTTGAGCACTACGATTTTATCTCCCATGGTCATGGCTTCAATTTGATCATGCGTGACATATACCATAGTTGCTTCCAATTGCTTGTGTAATCTCTTTATTTCAATACGCATCTGTACTCTCAGCTTTGCATCAAGATTGGAGAGTGGTTCGTCAAACAAAAACACCTTAGGCTTACGCACCAAAGCACGACCAATAGCAACCCGCTGACGTTGACCACCAGAGAGTTCTTTTGGACGGCGATCCAAATATTGAGTCAGTCCTAAAGATTCTGCGGCATCGTTGACCAATTTGTTAATCTTGTCCTTATCGTATTTTCTCAAACGCAGACCAAATGCCATATTTTCAAAAACCGTCATATGCGGATACAGCGCATAATTTTGGAAAACCATAGCGATATCCCGATCCTTGGGAGATAGATCATTCACCCTCTCTCCATCAATAAGCAAGTCACCTTCCGAAATTTCTTCGAGCCCCGCAATCATTCTTAGCAGTGTAGACTTCCCACAACCCGAGGGGCCTACTAAAACTACGAACTCTTTATCCTCAATATTCACATTGGCACCTTTGATGGCTAAAGTGTCTTTACCATAGATCTTTTTGAGGTTTTTTAATAATACATCTGCCATGATTTTATATTTTTTAATTTAAAATGGAAAGTTGAAAATGGAAAATTATGATTCATATTAATTTCTCGACTTCGCACGAAAGGATAATTTTCTAGTGCATAAAATTCTTATCAAGCATTTTCAATTTTTAATTTTCAATCTTTTCAATCTCCATCACTCTTTAAGTCCTGCCGAGGCCACACCTTGCACAAAATATTTTTGGAAGAAAGCAAAAATGGCCAGTGTGGGCAGCGATATTAAAATGGTCCCCGCCATCAATAAAGGCCACTGGACCGAAAATTCATTTTTCAGGAATGCCATTCCTACGGGTAGTGTAAACATATCTCTGGTCGTAGTTACAATCACGGGCCACATGAATTCATTCCACGATCCTTGAAAGGTATAGATCGCTACTGCTGCTAGCGCTGGTTTCGAAACTGGTAAAAATATCTGCCAGAATATTCTGAAATACGAACAACCATCGATTAAAGCCGCTTCTTCCAAATCTTTGGGTATGGTCTCGAAAAATTGTTTCATCAAAAAGATATTGACCACCGTCACCAATGTCGGTATCATCAAACCGGGATAGGTGTTGATCATATTGAGCTCATTAAAAATGATAAACTTAGGGACCAACAGTACAATACCGGGAATCATCAGGCTACCCAATAATAGTGCAAACAAAATGTTCTTTCCCGGGAAATCCAATCGTGCAAAAGCAAACCCGGCCAGTGAGGCAAAGAAGACATTGGTAATCGTTTGAATCACGGTGATCAATACACTGTTGAACAACCATTGACCAAAAGGCAAATCACTCCACACTCGTCTGTAATTATCCAGCGTCCACTCGTCAGGCAATAGTTTGATGGGCCAACTAAATACATCTTGTTCTGCATTAAAAGAGATGGACAATGAAAACAAAAATGGTCCCAGATAGATGAACGTCATAAAGATCAGCAACGCATAAAAAAGGACTTTTTGCAATTTTAAATTCTTCATGTTTCTAATGGTATTTCATTGATAAATTGATAGGATATTGCATACTCATCTTAATATGCTTCTGAGGGAACGTACTTTTTCTGAAGCCAGGTTGCTCCAAAAATTATGAATGCCAATACAATTGCTGATGCCGCGCCGTATCCCAATCTGAAAAATTTAAAGGAGTTATTATACGTAAAATAGGACATCGTCGTAGTGGAGTTTACCGGTCCACCGCTAGACATCACATAGATTTGATCGAATACCTGAAAACACCCAATAAGCCCCAATACCACTACAAAATAGGTAATAGGTCGTACCATAGGGACCGTAATATTCCAAAATTGCTGCCATTGGTTTGCCCCATCAATCTTTGCGGCTTCGTACAAGGACTGAGGTATCGATTGAAGTCCGGCAAGAAATGAAATCATAAAGTACCCCGATGTGGTCCAGATGTTCAAGGCCATAATGGCAAATAATGCAGTATTGGGGTTCGTCAACCAATCTTCACCTTGTACACCAATAAGGGATAGCAAATAATTCAAGAGCCCCGGTTTGGAGTATATCCAAACAAAAATGATGGATGTCACGACAGAGGATGTAACCGCAGGAATGTAAAAAGCCAATCTAAAAAACGCCCTGCCCCGCAATTTCTGATTCATGATAAAGGCCAAAATCAACGCCAACAAGGTCTGGATGGGTACAACTCCTATCGTATACATCAACGTATTCTTAATCGATATCAAAAATACTTTATCGTTGAAGAGTTCTGTATAATTGGATAAACCGACAAAGACCTTATCTGGAATGAGCAGATTCCAATCGTAAAAACTAATGACAAAAGCGAAAAGAATCGGGAAAAATGTAAATACCATAAAAAGCAGCAATGGAAAACATATAAAAAGATAGGCTGTTTTGGTTTGCTCTTTTTGTTTTTTAGTCAACTTCATTTTTCTCTATTTCTTTTTTGCTCCTACTAACGAATATTTTTTGATCTGTTCCGCAATATCTTCCATGGCCTCTCTAGGTTCCTTGCCCGTATAGAATATGGCTTGAAATGCTACTACTACTTCTTCAAATCCACGTTCACTGTATTGTACTTGAAAGGGTTTGGCGTATTCTGCACTTTCCATGAATACTTTGAATGTTGGATGTTCATAAAATCCGTTCAACTCGGCTACACTCCTTCTCGAAGGCATTGCGACTCCCGATTCCGTCCAATTTTTCATTCCTTCTTTACTCACTAAATATTCCAACAGCGTCCAGGCATCTTCTTTGTGCTTGCTGGCCTTAGGCATGGAATAAGAAGTCGTGAACGCTACGGTTGCCCGTTTTTTACCTGAAGGCAAAGGAATGATCCCATACTCCAAATCCGGATAATTGTCTTTTAAAAATGGAATTAACCAACCTCCTGAGATGGCCATTGCTGTTGCCTCTCTTCCAAATGCGTCTCCATTCCAAGCCACTCCTTGGTCTTGCGCCATAGTCGCTATGCCATCTTCATACATGCCATGATAAAATTCAAGAGCTTCGATAAATGCATCGTCCGTAATCCCCAAAGAGCCGTCGGGGTTTTGAAAATATCCTTCGTTTTGATATACAAATGGCATTACCATTTCCACTGAAGGCTCTACGATAAAACCAAATTGATCCGTTTTGCCATCATTATTTTTATCGATGGTCAATTGAGTGGCAATTTGCTCAAGCTCAGCCCAGTTGGTAGGTATAGTATCTATATTCGCTTCTCGAAAAAGTTTTTTATTATAAAATAATACGTATGGGTTAAAGTCTTTCGGGATGCCATATTGTTGTCCATCTCGTTGGAATGCTTCCATGGCAAAAGGAAAAAAGTCATTTTTGTCAAAAGCAGGATTGGTATCTATCCATTCATCCAGCGGATTTAGAATCTTAAAACTCATGTACGATGGCGCGGTCATCCCTTTGAGGAAAAATAAGTCAGGTGCCGTTTTTGTCCCCAACATCAATTGTAACTTTTCTGAATAATTGCCGGGAATCGGCTCAAAATCAAATTCCAGATCGGGGTTCTTTTCTCTAAAGTTATCCAGTGTTTGTTTGAAGATTTCGGTCTCACTGGGACTGGAGACCCAACTGGATAGTCGCATTACTTTGTCCTTTCTTGTATTGCAGGCAATTAGTGAAAAGAGAAAAAACAGGAGGGTTGCTATTGTTTTAAGGTTAGCGTTCATAATTCTTTGACGTCTGACTATTCACTGCGAATTTTTGTAATAAGTTCTTTAATCCTGATTTTGACTACTCAATATTTCGCTATTCTTGATGTTGACTTTTAGCCACAAAGTGCACAACGAATTCACTAAGGTCGCTAAGTTGATTAACAATCCAGGACTAGGTATACTAAAATCTATCTGAAGAGTTATGTTGGATTAAATCATACTTCATATTCTTTAGTATGCCATTGATTCCCAACGCAACACAATTTTCTCGTTCTTTTCCGTAATGGAAAATTAAACCATTAAAGTTGTTTCGAGTTGAAAATCAAGCCTACCCAATCATACAAGAAGTTGGATAGTACGTGGCACACAAAGCATTTTAAAACTTACGTTTAAATTCACCTATAAAATTGATGTTGATTTTAAAGTATTCCTAATGGTCGATTTGCACATTTAAATACTATTTTTGCTTATTTAAGGTTAATCGGACAAAAATTCAGCAAAAATAGTTGTGAAAGCAGAATATCAGCATTTACCGGAGCTTGAAAAATCCAAAACATTGAACACGTTTTGGGTGTCTTCACCAAAATTCGATTTCCATTGGCATTATCATCCTCAAATCGAAATTACCTACGTGGAACGTGGGTTTGGAACCCGATTAATTGGGGATAGTGTCAACGCGTTTGAAGAAGGTGATTTTGTACTGGTAGGGTCCAATCTGCCTCATACCTGGATTTCAAGTGAAGAATTCAATACCCTCGAACAAGATATGAAAGTTGCCGTGTTGCAATTCGATGATTCGTTGATCAATGCTCAATTAATGTCCACAGCAGAATTTAGTTATGTCAAACGGCTGATTAACGATTCGAGCAGGGGTATTTCTTTTAACCACAAAAAGAATCCTGAAATCGTAGAACTTCTCCTCAAGGTGCTCAATGGTCAAGGAATGGAGAAGTATGCTAGTTTCTTTACTTTATTGGATGCACTCGGTCAAAGCACCAATTTTCATTTTATTACTTCAGCAGCGTATTTACCCATATTAAATGAAGCTACCGAAACGAGAATTCAGACCGTTTGCAAATTCATTCATGAGAATTTTATGCAGAACTTAAAGCTTAACCACATCGCTAAACTGGCCAATATGAATCCCTCTTCGTTTTGCCGATTTTTCAAAAAAACAACGGGACAATCTCTTTTTGAATACATCAATGATTTGAGAATTTCGAAAGCTTCTAATCTA
>JBCCVV010000271.1:0-9134 GCA_039194925.1 Bacteroidota bacterium | reverse complement strand
CTTAGTTTAAAATTAATTAAAGATCATGAATGCGAATGTTATAGAAAAAACAAAGATTAATAAATCCGATGGCATCAAAATCATTCCTAAAGGGGAATTGATGCATAATTATTTTTCGGAAAAAACAATTGAGCCGAGTAAGGGAATAGTGGCTTTGCCGCTTTTCAATGATACCAGTTTGCTTATTCTTATCGAAGATCATCAATTGAAGGGTTTTGTTTCTACCCATGAGACAAAGTCAAAGTCGAAGAGTGGCTGGATCGATTTTACCATTTCCCTCGATGGTCATAATGTGTCCGCATTTGATGTGCATTTTTCGGAGACTAGCCACAAACTAAAAATATGTTACAGCAGCGATGGACCAAGTGGAATGGTCATTCATGAATCAGAGGTGATAGATCTTTCGACGCTTAAAGATTTAGAGGATGATCCGTTTGGATATGAAGATTTGTTTCAGGGAAAAGAAGAACCCAGAGAAGCAAGTGGCATACTAAAATTTCTTGAAAATGTCTTTGCCAATTGGATAAGAAATGAAGTGCAAAAGGCACTGAATGTTAAAAGGATATCGCATGTAAGTATTAATGATTCGCATTGTGTTTTTGGGTATCATGAACAGGATGAAGGCAGAGATGAAGATGCTAAGTTTGGATATTTTGAGTATGGTCAGCATCCTGTAACGATTTCACTAGCCTCGAATGAGGAGTCTATTTTTCAAGCTGAGGCGGGCATTTGGGACAATGATTCAGGGGTTTTTGTACTGTCAGGAGATGATCTTTCATTTACCTCTCTTAATTTTTATCCGTTTGACTATCCGGAAATGGCTATTCCTATTGCGGAGGATGATGACTCTATACAGTCGTTTTCATTGGTAAAATCCAACGTGCATAAGCGTTCGGATAAAGTATACATAGGTGGGGATGAATTAGGTGTTGTTCAATGGATCGAAGACCAAGAGGATCCAGAATATTCTACCATTACCGAAGCCACAGATGGTATGAATTTCACGAAGATCATATCAGCCGAACGAGGTGATAAAAAAACCATTTGGGCACTGGATAATGAAGGTATTCTAAATTTGATTACGAACGAATTTCACGAACATCATGAAGGGGAAGGGAATCTGGTTTCATCTCCTTCGATTAAATCTCAATGGACAGAACCTCTGGGTATGTATTCGGGAGTCATGGATTTCGTAGCATTACGCGGTGAGAATCTGAACAACCAGCTTTTTCATTTTAGCATAGTCTCAGATGGCAGAGAGATTAATAAGACTATGCGCGAGAAGGAGACCGATCAAGTGAAGTTATTGCATTTCTGGCAATGTCCGGTAAGTACGCATTGGAAGGAAGATACCATTAAGCTACCACATGCCGAAAAGATGCATGAGATCTATTCGTATACGAGTCATATTAGTTTTCATTGTGAAGACACGATGAAGGCATTCAGCAATGAAGAGGTGATGCTCTCGGCTGAGACCAATATGCTGGTCTACATCAATCAGGTCAAGCAACATATCGGACCCAATAAAAAGCTAAAAGTAAATCTGAATGATGGAATGCTCAATATAGTTTATTCGACAGGTAGTCTTTCTAGTGGAAAACTATATGTTGAAGGTGAATTTATTGACGGAGTACATGTCTTGAATCCTACCGATCAAGTTCGTTCTGATTTGGGTAATAAGATAAGTGATGATAATCTAGCCAATGCGAAAAAGAATGATGGAGAGAAATTATTTAGGCAAAAACCAAATGATGAAGATCTGAAAAATGTCAAAGATTCGACTGGTAAAATGTTGGACGGAATAAAACATCTCAATGGTGAAAAATCAGAGTTTAGCGCTGAAGAGCTGGATATGTTGGCGTGGGAACTCCAATTCGACGAACTTCTTGAAGAGCAACTGGGGTGGCCATCATTTAAAAAGCTGGGACATGCATTTGGGAACATAATTCACAGCATTAAAAAAGGAATTACAAAGATAACAAAGGTCGTTTCGAAGATTGTGGACGAAGGAGTTCAGTTTGCCATTCATATTGGAGATCTGGTATTGAATTTTATTGTTGATGCAGCGCTGCACATATATCACTTTCTGGAAAAGGTATGGAACAAACTCAAGATCTTTTTTAAGGATTTGTTTGAGTTTTTGGCATTTCTTTTTGAATGGGAATCTTTTTTACGGACAAAAGAGGTACTCAAAGATTTGGTCAATTTTATTATTGATACTTCCGAAAAAAGTATCCAGAATCTTGAATCAAAATTGGCAGACTACTTCAACTCATTGGAGAAGAAAATAGATGATATTAAAGAGTCAATTGATGGGCAAAGTGTTTCCGTTGATGCGCATGCAGCTACTAATCATAAAGTCGCAAATGACTCCATAGACCAGGAGAACTGTCCGAAATCCTCATGGATTAAATCAAAAAAATCTCATATCATCAAGGGCACGGCGAGTAAAGAGGTGCACGAAGTTTTGGACTCCGTCGCACAGTTGCAAAAAGCGGTGGTTGAGAGTGATGGATTCCTTGCGGAGCTAGAGGATTTTGGTGAAAAATTAGGAGAGGATGGAAAGGATTTATACCACGATTTTCAACGGTATATGAAAGGAGAATTGACTTTTATGCAATTCTTGGAAATAGTAGGACTAATCATTGCTAAAGCGGGAGTTCAGATTATTGAAGAGCTGGTCAAATTTCTTTTTAAAGGATTGGAAGAGTTGCTGCAATTGACCAAGGTGGCCTTGAATAAGGAGATTCATATTCCATTCTTCTCGAAGCTTTATGAAAGTATAAGTAAAGATCCATTGACAATTCTGGACTTTATGAGTTTGATCGCGGCCATACCATTTACAATAGTATATAAGATAGGTGAAAAAGTAGAGCCTTTCCCAGAAAATGAAAAGAAACGAAGAAAGGAATTTGTTGAAGCTCCCAGAGCATTCGTTGCTTTTGACTTCTAGAGATCTCAATTTTTTTCATCAAACAAAAAAAAGAATAAATGAAGGATATACATAACGACTTACAAGTTAGGTGGTCAAATAAAGATACAATTCAAACTCTGAAGTATGCCAAAATGGGATTTTCCATATTATCCGGAATTTTTCATTTGCCAGCAGCACAAAATAGAGTGGTTTTGAAAGCATTAATGGATTCTGGTGCTGTACTTCCTGCTTCCACAGGACTTATCAAGTTTCAAGGATACATGTCAAAATTGACGCTTGCTTTAACGTGTACCATCTTTTATCATGAATTTGCGAATAAGATTGGGTTTAAAAAAGAAACTACGGTTAAATGGACCTCCTATGGTTTCTTGGCATTATCTGCATTGACCATGGTGACTTTCTACAAGCTATTCGTGAGTAAAAGCGACCAAACCAAAATCAGCCTTAAGCTTTCCTACTATGTTACACCGTTTATCAAGATTATCTGTGGCGTATTATTGTTGTATCAGCATATTCATTTAAAAAAGAATGACCCTATAGTTTACATACAACCCATAGGGCAAATTAGCAAGATAATTGAATTATGGTTCATTGAAGATTTGCTTTGTGAAGATCCAACTGCAACAACATTTAATGTTGCCCACTTAGTCGAGATGGGGTTAGATGTGGTGCCAAATATAATTCATACTTTTCATGCGATTTGGGGAATAGAAGAAGCTTAGAGAGGAATAGGGATCACGTAAGCAAAGTTCTTATTTGAGTTATAACTGGATTTGAGATGTGATCTGGGAAATTCGTACGAGATTTTTAGATACAAGAAACATTGTCCATGTGTATTTTAACCACTTCAAATCAAAAAATATGTTTAACTGCTATGTGAGTTAACTTAAACAGAGGAGAAATGAATTCTCATTTTCCAAAAAAGTTAAATGCCCGATGCAACTTAAACATGTCATTTCTGTCCTTAGAGTATGCCTAAAATGAAATAAATTTTAGGCATACTCTTACTATATCTTATCCACTAATACTACAACTACCATTTCTATGAAGAACTTTTTGCTCCTATTGTTTTCTTGTCTGATTAGCATTGCAACATCTGCGCAAGAAGATCAACCATTTGAAATTGATTATACGATTCAATCCGATGCTTTTGGTGATGACCGACAGATCACTGTTTATTTACCACCCGGATTTTATAAATATCCCGATGGTAAGTATACCGTAAGTTATATTTTAGATGGTCATTTCGATCCCTTTATTGACTTGGGAGTGAAGATATTGGAATACAATTCATACATGTATAAATACACGCCGACAATCGTAGTAGGAATCCATGCCAAACAAAGAGGTTGGGAATTTTCAGCTCCGCAACCTGGTGATGAAGAGCACGATTATAAAGGCGGTCGCGCTCCCGAATTGCAGCAACATTTCAAAAATGAAGTATTTCCTTTAGTAGATTCTATTTTCAACGACAGAATTCTTCCCTTTAGAAATTTGATTGGGCATTCCAGTGGCGGCGCGTTTGTGCTGTATAGCTTATTCAGCGATGAAAAAGATTTGTTTGATGGGTATTTGGCCATTAGCCCTGCTATTCGTCAGAGTAAAGAGTACATATTAGAGAATATAGCCGATAGACTGCAAAATGGAGAAGCGTTTAAGAAGTTCCTGTATTGTTCTTCTGGAACAGTTGGCGAACGAGAAGAATTATTTGGCGGAGCAGTAAATCGACTTGATTCTATATTTCATGTTTATCCCGATCACGGATTAATATGGCGAAAATCTTCATTTGAGGGAATGGGGCATTGGACCTGTGTTCCTCCTTCATTTAATGACGGCATGGTAGAGCTAACCCGTGCCTTCCGAGTGGATGAGAAGATGTTTTTTGACTTTGCAAGTAACGGGAACCAATCTATGTCTGAACAACTGGATGCGTTTTATACAGATCGAGAACAGAACTATGGATTTTCAGAAGTCCCTCTGCCTGGATATCTCAATAATATAGGGTGGGAATTAAGAAATAAAGAGAACTATCAACGAGCTCTGGAAGTCTACGAATGGGGTATGAAAAAAAATCCTACCAATTACACCTTAACCAAATCCAAAGCAAAATTGCTCCTGCACATTGACCGGAAAGAGGATGCGTCTATGGCCTTTGCAGATGCCCTGGTCAAATTGGATGGTATAAAAAATTTGCAATCTGAAGAATGGTACGAAGAGCAAAAGAAGTATTTGAATGATAAATTGATGGAGTGTAAGAAGTGAATTGGTAGAGCTTGTTGATATCTATAAGAGATTGGAGAGATTGAAGAGATTTATGGTTTGTCTTTCGAGCGAAGCCGAGAAGTTGGAAAGAATTAAAAAAGTTTCGCGGAAAAAGCACAGTTAAGCATCAACCGGATTAAGAATAGCCTAGTGTATCTTAGTGCACTTCGTGGTTAAATGTCAACATCAAGTATAGCTAAACTGTAATGTCTTAAAGAATTAAACCATTGTTCATTATTTTATATTAGAAAAAGAGTAGGGTAGGCTTTAAGTGAAATTGTCTTAGTTTATGTAGAATATAAATGAGTATTCTTTGCACCTGGAAAACTAATAATTCAAAAACATCGGTATGAAAATTATTCATTGGACATTGTTGCTATGCTTTCTTTCGATTCATTTAAATGCTCAGGAATTATATTTTCCTCCAAACTTTAGTGAGGAATGGGAGACGACGAGTCTGGAGGAATTGAATTGGTGTGAAGAGAATGTCGCGGACTTTGATGTATTTTTAGAGGAGACCAATACAAAAGCATGCATTATTCTTAAAGACGGTAAAATAGCTCATGAATCGTATTTTGATGATTTTGATCTGGGTAAATCATGGTATTGGGCTTCTGCGGGTAAAACCATCACCTCAACCATGATTGGGATATTACAGGAAGAAGGTGCGCTATCCATTACCGATAAAACTTCGCAATACCTTGGAGAGAGCTGGACGAACTGTGATGAACTGAATGAGGAAAAGATCACGATTTGGCATCAATTGACTATGACTTCAGGTCTTGATTATACGGTAGATGACAATTTTTGCTTTGAGCCTGAATGTCTTCTCTGTCTTAATGAGCCAGGAGAAGAGTGGTTTTACCATAATGCTCCATATTCCTTGTTAAGCTATGTTATTGAATCGGCTTCAGAACAGGGATATACCGCGGTTACGAATTCTAAATTGACGAATCGAATTGGATTTATTGGGCTTTGGACCAATGCCAATTCTGGCAGATTGTTTTTTAGCACTGCCCGTGGCATGGCGAGATTTGGGCTCCTGATGCTGAATAGTGGAAACTGGGATGGTGAAGATGTTATCACCGATAAGGAGTATTTAAATGATATGATCAACACCTCTCAAGAAATCAATAAAGCATACGGTTATCTCTGGTGGCTTAATGGGAAAGAATCGTATCGCTTGCCTGGAACCACCATTACGTTTCCGGGAAAGATTATACAGAATGCTCCGGATGATCTGTATGCAGCCATTGGTAAAAATGGGCAAATACTTATGGTGGTGCCATCAGAAAACCTTGTTGTAGTGAGAATGGGAAATAATCCCGATAATTCCCTGGTGCCAACAACATATGTAAATGAGCTTTGGAATGAATACGAAAAACTTTCCTGTACGGTATCTTCTGATGATACTGAACAGATAGATTTCTCTGTTCGCCCCAAATTGGCCTGGAACCGTATTTGGATCAATTCAGATCAGGATTTTGATGCCATACGAATTTTTGACACGAGCGGAAATTTGTTAGTTACAACAAGAGAGCAAAAAATTAATGTATCAGATTTAGCGAAAGGTTTATATTTTGTTCAGGCAACAAAAGGCAGAAAGAGTGTCACACAAAAGTTTTTTAAATATTAATAAAATTGTATTAAAAGTCTGTATTTGGAAGACATACCAATAACAAAGCTGCCAGATGCTTACAGGGACCATTATATGGACACGAACACTTGGCATGAACAAAGTTGTTCTTTGCCCATATTTGCATTTGGTAATCCTTTTCTTTTACCCTGCCAAAAATGTTCAGGTCATCCTTCTTCTCAATAGAAACAGCATTGGTATAAAGATACGCCCGGCCTAGAATATGGGTATCAAACATGCTATCCAACTGGAATTCTTTCAAGTCTTTCAACCATTGTTCCAAGGAATCCAAATCTGTTTTTACCAAGATGTGCATAGAGGTAAGTAACGTTAATTGTAGGCAATTCGCCACAAAGATAAAATGAACCCGAGAAATTCAGTGGAAAAGTATGTCATTGTGAACGCGGCCAAGCAATGGCTATCTTGTCCTGTTTCCGAATTCGACTTGTACAAAGAAATCTAGCTCTTTCAATGACGAAATGTAAAGTAAAAATGCTGTAAACACTCAAGAATTCATTAATATTAAGTGGTAACCCTGTAAGGATTTAATATTCTAGCCCAGGATTACAATACTGAGCTAGAGGTTGTATCAAACTAAATTTTGGCGACATTTTTGGTCAAAAATGATGACAAAATTCTATTGAGGTCGATTTATTAAACAGTTGCCAGAATAGTTACAAAAAGCTTTGAGGGCTGTCTTCGTAGTCATGTCCATGTATAAGCAATAATTTTATTTCTATCTTGCCCACGAAATGACAGAAGTAACCCAATTCCATAACTTATCACACATTTTCATTTCCTTGATTGGAGCCATACTTTTGTTGGCCATCTATTACAATATTCGAAAGCGATTCCGGCAGATTTTAGAAGAAGACGAAAATCAAAAGCGCGTAGATCGTGGATTGCTTTATTTGAGCCTCGCTATGTTTGTGTGGGTGGCTTCTGGCAGTTGGGCCTTTGTGGCAATTCGATACGGTTTTGACGATGGCATTATTTATCAGGCTGGAGTCAATCTATTGTCCATCGTCAACAACATGTTTTTTCTCCTGGCTATATTCTATTTTTATTATGCTCCATCATTTATTTATAAGAATGAACGCAACGTCAAAATAATCCTGGGCATTATTGTTTTGGTGACATTCACAACCTTTGTTGTAACCTATTTTGCCGGAGGAAAAATATATAATAACATCAGTCTAAATGCACTTCCCGATCTCTTATTATCCGGGTTTCTTTGTTATCTTCTAATGGTTTCGTTGTATAAAACATTCTTATACAGGGGATTACAGGTGGTGTCGTTTATTTCTATTGTGGTGGTTTTCCTCATTTTTGTTTCTCAATTGCCAGAAGTGTTCTTATTACTCGATACTATTTTTCTTAATAATCTGGTGAAAATAATCGCCAAGACTTCGCTGATCTCATTGTTCCTCGTACTTGCTACAACTTGGGTAATCCAACTGGCCAATACGCCTAAGGTAAACGAAATGCAGATCAAATTTCTGGACTGGTCTCTTATTCAACTAAGCATCCCTTCGAAGAATATGCACGGTAAGACGATTGATTTTGGTTCCAGAACCACACAATATAAAAACCTACTAAAATTTGCGCTTCGACGAAAGTTTGGCAATGCCGATGACCAAAGCATCGAAGTAGGCCCGGCAGGTGAAATAAAAAATCAAACTTACCTCACCCGGATCATTGATGACATCAACGCTATTTCAGCGCAAGATGCAAATCAAAGGTTGGAAAGAAAAGATCTTTTTACATTTTTGGGCGAGGGAAAGTATCGATTGCGCATGCTTCCCGAACATATTGCTGTAGACCAAGCTTTACTCAAAGAATTTGTGCAACAGTCTGAAAATCAAGTATATTCAAAACTCTTGTAATTTTTTGTTATTGACTTACACAGAATTACATTTCATTATTTTTTGTAAATATTTATCACATCAATTGCCCTCATCATGAGTGGACTGCTTCTTTGGAATATTATTCATGGGAGATTTTAATTGTTGAGTTGTTGAGTTGTTGAGTTATTGAGTTATTGAGTTATTGAGTTGTTGAGTTATTGAGTTATTGAGTTATTGAGTTGTTGAGTTGTTGAGTTGTTGAGTTTTGAGGTTTTGGCCTTGGAGTGAAGCTTAAAGGGTTTTTTTGACTTTCGAGACTGTTCAAATAAGTGTGTCTACTAAATTAGCACAATGAAAGAAGAACAAGAGAAAAAAGAAGATGATAAATCTTTGGAAGAAAAATTAAAGCTACATCTCCAATCAAAGAATCGAATATTGGGAGAAGAAAGTCCTT
>JBCCVV010000270.1:0-9152 GCA_039194925.1 Bacteroidota bacterium | reverse complement strand
GTGTATAATTCTTATTTTCATGGCACTATACTTTAAACATTTAAATTCTATGAGTAAGAGTATCTATTTTGTCATAAATTTCGCGCAATCTTCGTTATCACAATGTATATTTTGTCGTGGTCCTTACCACCCGTCTTAAATCCCAAAACAGTATACTCATATTTATTTCAAATCGTTGAAATATGGGTACATCGGAATGGCAAAGCTTAAAATTTACATATCAACCCTATTACTTCTACTAATTTCAACTGACTCCTTCTGTCAAGCATTGGAAAATAACGATCTACGTTCAAAAATCATCATTCTAAAAGCTTGTCATACGGTCGTGGACTCTTTCACAATAGCCCCCAAAAGTGTAACGGTTATTGCCGAAAAAGATACGCTAATCGCGGGATATATTTTACAAAATAACACCATTCGTTTTGAAGAATCCCTATGCCAAAGCCTCCTGAATAAATCTCTTACAATCTCTTACAGGACTTTCCCTTTCAACATTGAAAAAGAATATTTCCACCTTGACTCTACCATGATGAAAAGAGAAAACAAAGCGATTTATATTGGAAGTGATTATCGATTTGAACCAAAAGGGCAAGAGATTATAGACGCAAAAGGATTGGATTACAACGGATCGTTTTCCAGAGGATTCTCTGTTGGCAACAGTCAAAGTCTTGTGCTCAATTCAAATTTCAACTTACAACTAACAGGTGACCTTGGGAACGGTATAAATATAGTTGCCGCTATTTCAGACGACAATATCCCTATTCAACCTGAAGGCAACACCCAGTTAATCCAAGAATTTGATAGAGTCTTCATCAAAGTTTCCAAAGACAAGACTAGCATTATTGCAGGAGATTACAATCTTGAACGCCCAAGAAGTTACTTTATTAATTATTTCAAAAAACTACAGGGGCTTTCTGGAAGTAATTCATTCAATCTGGGACCGAATAAAACATTAACATCCAACGCAAACTTCGCCGTTTCCCGAGGAAAATTTGCCAGACAAATTCTGGATACGAAGGAAGGGAATCAAGGACCATACAAACTAACCGGAAGCAATGGTGAACGTTTCTTAATCGTTTTATCCGGATCTGAAAAAGTCTTCTTGGATGGTCGATTGCTGCAAAGAGGCTTAGAATACGACTATATCATAGATTACAATCGAGCTGAAATCACTTTCACCCCATCGCGACTTATTGGTAGAGAAACCAGGATCATTGTAGAGTATGAATATAGGGTTCAAAATTATTTGCGTTCTGTCTATGCAGCAAACGTCTATTATGATTCGCCCAAATACAATCTTAATTTTAATTTTTATAATGAGCAGGACAGTAAGACTGCAACGGGAGATATCGTACTGGATAGCGCAGATATACAATTGCTAAGCTCTATCGGAGATGATCTCTCAGAAGCTAACATATCATCCATTCGACTGGCCAATGATTCTACTCAATTTATAGGGCAGATTCGCTATAGATTGATTCCGAATACACAAGTTGGAGATTCTATTTTAGAGTATAGTACAGATTTCAGTGAAGACCTTTATGTCGCTAATTTTTCGGAGGTTGGTCCTAATCAAGGAAGATATATCATTGATGAGGAAAGTGCGGTCAACGGAAGAGTATACAAATATGTAGGGCCCGGAAATGGACTTTATGAACCTATTAATTCGCTGATTCCTCCCGAAAAAAAACAATTGATTAGCATTGGAGCGAGTGTACGACCTGGGCTTGGAGCTACTATAAGTTCAGAATTGTCTATAAGTAACAATGATCTAAATCGATTTTCTTCAAAAGGAAATAATAACAACACGGGACTTGCTGGAGTACTAAAGTATAATCAAGTTATTAAATTAGGACAAAAAGGCAAGTGGGCCTTAGAGACGGACAACTTTTACGAATATGTAGACGAAAACTTTATTCCACTCAATCCTTATCGGTCCGCAGAGTTTGCCCGAGATTGGAATTTACCGGATCAAATTACAATTGGTGAGCAAAATGTGGCAAAAGCGTCCATCTCCTTAAATCGATCGGATTCCTTGCAATTGAAATACAGCTACAACTCCTTTGACCTTAGAGACACCTACAAGGGTGTCAATCATAATGCAATATTCAATTTCCAGAGCGGAGGATTGACTATTGATTCAAAAATCGACTATTTAACCAGTGAAGGATACGGTGAAAAAACATTATTTATTCGACCGTTGGCTGATGTATCACAAACCTTATTCAAAGAGAATTCCTTAAAAATTGGAGCCCGATTTGAAAGAGAAGATAATGAAAGAAAGAATTCCAATCCTTCAAATTCGCTTTTGCGCAGTAGTTTTGCCTTTGATCTTTTGTCTTTCTATATTCGGAATAACGAAAAAAGCAAGCTGCATTACAACATTCAATACAATACACGTTCAGATCTCTTTGCCGACCTCACAACGAATCAGCTGGAAAAAAGTATCGCTACACAAGAAATTAAGTCTTCAGCAAAATGGGCCATTTCACCAAAACATAATTTGAGTTTCAATATAGGTTGGAGAAATTTTGAAGTAATAAAACCAGACATTTTACCCAACTCTCAAAGCAGTAAAAAAACAATTATTGGTCAACTGGAACACAACCTTCAAGCATTTGGTGGATTATTTATTTCTAATACAAGTTATTTGACCAATTCAGGTCAGGAACCAAAAGTTGAATTTTTCTTTGAACGGGTGGAAGAGGGTCAAGGAGACTACATTTATGTGGGCAATCAAGACTCAATATTAATCAATGCGAATTTTCGTTACGCACCCGACTTGGGAACAGGAAACTTTATTCGACTATCGCTTATAAATAATGAATTTATCACGACGAATAATCAGAGTTTGTCACAATCCTTGCGTCTGGAACCCAAAAGACTTTTATCTAAAAAGAAGGGGAATCTGGCTAAACTTATTTCAAGGTTTTCAACCATCAGCACTTTCAGAATCTCCAAAAAAATCGAAGAAGATGAATCTTCAACCGGATCCGAATTTCTAAATTTTAGCTCCTCAGGTGATAATTTGGTAAGTTACAACTCTCTCATAAGTAATACCTTATTTTTCAATCGAGGAAACCCTTCTTATGACCTGCAAATCGGAAACAAGGTCACCGAAACCATCTTCACCCAAATATCTGGTCTTGAACAACGAAACCTTAATGAATACTTTGCTCGAAGCAGAATAAAGGTTTTCAGAACAACAGACCTCTTGCTAAAACTAAAAATCGGAAACAAGGGATATGACTCTACATTGAACCCTTTTCGTAATTTGGATATAGATTTTTATTCCATAAATCCCGAAATCAGTTATCGACCATCATCCAATCTCCGGTTAAACTTACTTTACACCTTTGACAGGCGAGATCAAAGAATCCAGCAAATGGAATTTGCCAGAAGTCATGATTTCACATTTTCGACTACATTCCGACAAGCATCTTCGTCCAATTTGAATTTCTCTTTGAGCTTTGTAAATGTCGTATTCAATGGCGAACAAAACAGTCCTATCGAATTTGATCTCCTTGAAGGTCTCAAAAATGGTAGAAACTATATATGGAATGTCCTGTTCACTAAAAGGCTCTCCAATTCTATCGATTTAAATCTAAGTTATGAAGGTAGAAAAACAGGCGATGCACCGACTGTCCATATAGCCAGAGCACAAATTAAAGCGACATTCTGACAATAAATCCCATTATTTTGAAAACATTAAGAGTAGTTCCTCTTTTTTATTATCGATAGTCGTATCAAATACATGATTGAATTTGATCTGGATAGATACCTTTGTATATTTATCTCCGATTAACAAAACATCGCTGTAAAGCTTTTTCAAGGCAAAAATTATATAATGAAAAGACACATTTCAACTACACTGACCATAGTACTGATTTCCTTTTTGGGATCGGTAAATGCGCAATCCATTTGGACAAAATCAAGTTTATCGAGTTTTAGAGATGCTCCGGAAGAAGACAAAATGATACTTCCTGAGCACTATGAAGCTTACCAACTAGCTTTTGACGATTTGAAGAAAAATTTGGAGGGCACCCCCACGGAAGAAGACAAGAAAAAGGGAATTTCAGGAACGATCGTAAGTCTTCCCATGCCTAATGGTAAATTTGAGAGTTTCGAAGTATTTGATGCACCCGTTATGGCACCTAAACTTGCGGCGAAATATCCCTCAATTAAATCCTATAAAGGTCGAAGTTTAGACACACCCGGCATGAATGTAAGATTTGATACTGGCCCGTATGGCCTTCATGCTGCAATTCACGGAACTTCGAAAGTTGTGTACATTGATCCATATATACGTGGAAACACAAACGATTATCTAACGTATGACGTTAAGGATCATTTGAGTCAAATGGATATTACGACACCCATTTGTGGTGTTCATGATCAAAAAATTAGATCCTTTGGAAAACATAGAAAAGTCCAAAAAAGAAATTCAGAACCTGTTCCTCTGAAGGTCTATCGATTTGCATTGGCTTGTACCGGAGAATGGGGTTCTATTCGAGGCTCGGTGGAAAATGCTCTGGCTGATATGAATACTGGATTGAATAGAATAAATCAGATTTTTGAAAATGAATTAGCTATTCGTTTGGTACTCATCGACAATAATGATCTGCTCATTCATTTGGATGGTCCATCTGATCCTTATTTAGTGGTAAACGAAGGGTTGGCGATGTTAAATGCCAATACTGGTATTGTGAATCAACGTGTGGGTCTTGATGCTTATGATATCGGTCATGTCTATCATACTTCTTGTGATGTTGGTGGAGTAGCTTCTTTAGGTTCTATGTGCAGAAACGGCACTAAAGCTGCTGCCGTTACGTGTCATTATAGTTTCAACTTAAATTTTATGGCTGCTTCTGTGACTGCCCATGAATTGGGTCATCAGATGACTGCACAGCATACATTCAATAACTGTACAGGCGATGGTAACGAAACGCTTTCGAATGCTTTTGAACCAGGTAGTGGATCTACGATAATGTCGTATGGTGGATTGTGCGGAAGTAATAACGTGGTTGGTAATGGGCAAGGAGGCGACTACTATCATGTAGCCTCTCTCATCCAAATCTACAATCACACCCGAGATGGCCTCGCAGGTGAGGGATGTGCAGAGTTTATCGAAACCGATAATGTAGAACCAACCGTAACCATTTTACATGAAAATGATTTCTACATACCCGAAGACACATACTTCTTTTTGGAAGGCAAAGGGGAAGATGAAAATGCAGAAGATGAGCTCACTTACGCTTGGGAACAAATGAATAAAGGAAATCCTTTAGATGGTTTAAGTCCATTAGGGTCTCCTATTGGTGACGCACCTCATTTTAGATCTTTGCCTCCTACAACTTCACCTGTAAGATATTTCCCTTCTCCCGATAATATAATAGCCGGTAATTTTGACAGAACGGAAGTGGCATTTAAAGGCAACCGAACCGTAAATTTTATGCTTACCGTTCGAGACAATAATGCAGAAGCAGGAACTGCTGTTTGGGATGAAGTTCAGTTCAATGTAGTTGAAACCCCAGTCAAATTTGGCATTACAAGTCAAAACTCCTCAGAAGTATATGAAGTTGGGGATCAAATTGATGTCACCTGGAATGTAGCTGAAACTTATAATTTTCCAGTCAATGCAAAATTTGTAGATATTTTATTGTTTACCGGAAACTTTTCGAATTTCAGTTTAGAAAATACAACCATGCTGGCAGAGCGTGTAGCAAATAACGGTTCAGCTAAGGTTTATCTTCCAGACGTTACTACGAATAATGGACGTATTATCATAAGAGCTTCTGAAAGTATATTTTTCTCAATCAACTCTACGAACATAAGAATTGAATCTTCTACTTCACCAAAACTAATTGTCAATTCTGACCCTTTGGCACAACTCCAATGCGATGCTTCAGATGTCTTCACATATGAGTTTAATAGTTTGGGAATTGCGGGTACCGAAGGTTCTGTGACGTATACAATTCTGGATGGACTTCCAGACGGAGCTACGGCCACATTTGAACCGGAAACCGCAGATATAGGAGCTCCTGTCACCTTAACTATTGATCCAGAAGCTGATCCTGTCGGGAAGGAATATGTGATAACCGTGGGTGCGATTACGGAGTCGATGGATACTTTTACCAGATCAATTGATCTTATATTATTGTCAACGGATCACAGCGATGTTGATGCAATCTCGCCTGAGAAAAATGCTTTTGGATTAAGCAGTTCGAATAATATTCAATTTAGTTGGAGTGCTTCTCCAAATGCGGAGTTCTATAGATTCGAATTTTCCGAAAGTCCTGAATTTGGAGAAACAAATATCGAAACCGTTGAGTTATTAAAGGATTTAACGTATGAACCAAATTATTTCTTCGCAAAAAACAGGGTATACTACTGGAAAGTAACGGCAACGAATTTCTGTGGTGATGACCTGAACGCGAAGACATTTGCTTTCTCTACCGAGTCGCTATCTTGCACAGTAGTAGAACCGGCTGATGGAATACTACCTATAAATATTTCGGCTTCCGGATTGCCAACTATTGAAGCGCCGATTGATGTTAATATTGGAGGCAATGTGGCAGATGTAAATATAAAGCGATGGGCAGGTGAGCACGAAAACAACAGAGACATGATCGTGACACTTGTTTCTCCCGAGGGCAAAGAAGTAATACTGGTAAATAGAAAATGTCCGCAGGCCAATTTCAACTGTGCCTTTGATGATGATTCTAACGTTCCGGTTAAATGTCCACTCAATAATGGAAGTACTTATCGACCCGAGCAAAGTCTCAGTAATTTTAATGGAGATCCATTGGATGGAGAATGGACTTTAAGAATTGATGATGTATCACCGGGTAATGGAGGTCGTTTGGAGTTATTAGAAATAGAATTTTGTAGCAATCAGGTCTTGGACAATCCTTTTCTTGTAAACAACGAAAAACTGATTCTACCAACAGAATCGACAGAGACAATCTCGTCTAGCCAACTGAGAGTTGACGATGATAACAATTCAGATGATGAATTGATCTATACCATTGTTGACCTCCCCAAAACTGGTGCGCTAACATTTGATGGAGCAACGGTGAGTGCCGGAGATCAATTTACACAGCAGGATATTGATGATAATAAATTAAGTTTCAACTCAAGTACTCAAATTACAAGCACTTTTTTCTCTTTCACTGTTATCGACGGAGAAGGTGGATTCATAGGAATAACCAATTTTGATGTACAAATTACTGATCCAACCTCAACTAAGGACGAAAGGATTCAGGATGATATTTCGATATATCCGGTACCAGCACAAAACTTAATCACTTTTGATTTATCAAAATCCAATTCGAGCTATTCTACTTTTGAGATTTTAGATCTAAATGGTCAGCTTATTAAAAGGAATAAGCTTATTGATAATGAAGTTATGCAAGTAGATATAAGTGATATAACCAGTGGCCTTTATATCGTTAATTTCAGATCAGACAAAAATATTGTTACTAAAAAGATTGTAGTTCAACAATAACTTGAATGAATCAATACTTGATGCTCGAATTCTATTGATGGAGTTCGAGCATTTTTATTTCATCGCCAATCCAAACTTCGAATAGTACAATTGCTGAAAAGCTGCTCTGAGAATCATAAAAACACACATTGCCTGCCATATTTGACTGCCATTTTCACTGACTGGGAGCACGTAATAAATACCAATAAAAAGAAGTAACGCAAGCAACATGGCATTCCTCATACTTGTGGTTGCCGTTAGACCTACAAAAATTCCATCCCATATATAACTAGCGAAAGATACGATAGGGAATATCGTCATATAAAAAAGAAGATCTTGAGAAACGCTTAGCAGTGTGGTATCCGAACTAAAAATCTGAAAAAGTTGAGGCCCTCCTATATAATAGACAAAAGAGTATAAAAGACTGACTATACCACCCCATAAAAATGACTGGCGGATTACAATTTTTAATGCTTTATCATCTTTAGCACCTTTATATTTCCCTACCAAACTTTCACTGGCATAAGCGAATCCATCTATTCCATAACTCATCCAATTCACAAATTGCATCAACACAACATTCACTGCCAACACAGTATTACCCAGCTTTGATGACTGACTATAGAAAAAACCAAAAGCAAAAGTCAAGGCAACCGTTCGAAAAAATAAATCAACGTTTACCTTCATGAAACGTGCAAGCGCAGCCCATCTTTTCAATTGATCTCGAACTTTCCATGAAATTAAATGAGCGTATTTATACCCAATAAGAATTAATCCTACTAGCAAACCAATATACTGTGCAATTGTGGTCCCAAAAGCTACGCCTCGTACATCCATCCCGGTAAACTTCACGAGATAATAACTTAAAACTATATTAACTCCATTAATGATTACGGTTAGCACCAAAGGGTAGATCGCGTTCTGCATCCCAAAAAACCACCCCATGACCACCATTAGAAGCAATGAAGCCGGTGCCGCCCAAATTCGAATTTTAAAATAATCGTATACCAGCGGATCTATATTATGAGCAACATTTAACGCCCATACACTTCCTTCATATATTAATCCTTGAAAAAGCAACATTACTATTGCCAAAAGCATTGCCAGTATGCCTGCGCGTAAAAAAGAAATCCAAACATTTGGATTATCCTTTGCACCAAAGAATTGTGCAGTAATACCCGTAGTCCCCATACGCAAAAAACCAAAGTTCCAATAAATAATATTGAAAATCATAGATCCAATACCAACAGCGGCCAAATGGGAATTGGAAAGCCCACCCATCAAAATCGTATCTACCGTAGAAAGCAATGGTACTGAAATATTGCTTATAATATTGGGAATTGATAGATTTAGAATCTCCTTATTTATTTTTTTAATCATTCGTGCAAATATTACACTATTATTTACAGTTAATAAGTGAATGCTATCAAAAAATAGAATATCGGCATGGAGTCATGGAAATAAATATACATTTGAAGAATGCTATTTACATATGGCATATATTTAAAATGTATTACTTTCGCAGAATACTACTGTTTTTGGAATAGCATTGAACTAATTGGATTAAGGAATGAAGGATTTTTTGAAGTTTTTAATCAGCAAAGCATTTTTGAAGCAATTGGCCTATATCATAGCATTTTTGCTATTGGTCTTATTCATTGTGCTC
>JBCCVV010000269.1:0-9156 GCA_039194925.1 Bacteroidota bacterium | reverse complement strand
TATTGGTTAGAAGTAAATGCTAATATTCGCTCATTTATTTCTACGATGGTAAAAAGTGAACGTAATGTCTTGGAGTCTATCCAACAGGTCTATAATGATGAACTGTTTGCCAAAAATATGGCTGTGTAGTTACCAATATGTGTAACTGCACATCCTTATGTTTAATCCTATTGTCGGGATGTATTTTGTCATCCTTTTGAACAAAAATGCCGCCGAAATGAATTTCCAACTAATTTCTAGCCAGGATTGCAATCCTGGCTAGAAATGTCAAAACCCGAAAGGCTCTTTTATTTGAAATAGTATTCTGGCTGCGTAGTTACCAATATGTTATTAATCTACTTTGAGCTATTTCTATCTTAAACATGGTATTTTTATGATTTATAGTCCACGTCACGTATCGCCAAATATCGAATGTCTTAAAATGGAATTAAATCACTTCATAGATATAAACACTTCAATATAAAAAAACTATTGTCTTGTTGAGAAATATGCCAGTGTATGTATGAATCAAATAGTTTCGTCCATTTTTTGGAATTGAAAAAACAGACGGATCATTTGAAAAATGATTTTGATTTGTACTATTAAATTGATCAAAACCAAGACTATGCATAGGGTATATAGAAGAGTCCAGTTGCCTGAGATATAATCTGCAGAATTTGATGACGAAAAACTCGCTGATTTAATTTGACTGTTGTTTATGAGGACTGATGAATGCAAATCGTCATGATCCAAATTCATGGCCTGAATAAATTCTATATGTTGTATTGCAGCGTCTGAATTTAGAAAGGAAGTTAGAGCAAAAGATTGGTTCAAGGCAATAAGTGAAATGACTGTGCTCAATAAAAAAATCCTGAATTTTTTCATTTTTTTGATCTAATGGGGTGAGGTAATTTAGGCCTGACTAAAATAATAAATTTTTCGCAATAAATAACAATTTGAAGTGGTGATTTTGCAAGATTTTAGGTGGTATTGAGCTCATTATTCTTGCAAATTAAAGACTGTAAATTGACCAATGCGCTGGTAATCTATATGCTTCACTATTTGGATTAGAGCGCAATTTTGGTACACCGTGTTATGAAAGGCTGCAAAAATGTGCTGAGTAGTGAAATACAGCGGAATATTTTAAAATATACGCGCTTGTTTATTTTAATCTGAGGATGACAAAAGAAAGTGAACAATTGAAATGCACCTAAAATAATAGTTGAGTTATACGAGGATAATCATGCTGTAAGGCTGATAGGTAATTTTCTGCATTGGTTGAAAAATAATATTCACATTTGTCTATATGCAAAAGTCTACTTTTTACCCAATGAATTTATTAACCTCGCTCTTAGATGAGGGCTATCGGTAGGTAGAATTTTGAATGGGGTACAAAAAAAGCCCGCTTAAAGCGAGCTTTTTAATCTTTATATGGTAGTATACTCTAGTTAATGATACCCGAAGTAGATGCATCTGAGCCAGTAACTACAATAGCAGTTATAATGCACAATACAAACAATGCAATGGCTAAACCCCATGTCAATTTTTCGATAAAATCGGTAGACTTCGCTGCACCTAACATTTGATTCGCGCCAGATCCTCCAAACGTAGAATCAATTCCACCACCTTTTGGATTTTGGATCAAAACTACTGCCATCAACAGTACACATACCAGAGTAATTAAAATTGTCAATCCAGTAATCATATCATTAAAATTTAGTCCTTTTTCAAAATGAACTACAAAGAAACTATAATTTTCTTGAATAATCAAGCTATTGATAAGCTAAAGCATAGTAAGATACTTGCAAAATTGGATTGTTTGCATTTCAAATGCACATGTTCTCGAATGACCAACGGAGTGGTTCTTAAACTGCGACTGCTGTTAGTATGCACAATAAGAATAAGGTAATACCTAGTCCCCAAATCAATTTTTCGATGAGAACATTGGATTTCGTAGCACCTAGCATTTGATTGGCGCTTGAACCACCAAACGAAGAGTCTATTCCTCCACCTTTTGGATTTTGGATCAGAACGGCTGTCATTAAAGGAATAGAGAGAAGAGCAATTAAAATTGTCAAAAAGGTTATCATACAATGCGTTTCTATAGGTAAGAATATTCAAAGAAAAGACAATTCCGTCAAAATGTCAAGGTTTTAGTCATGTAGGGAACCTTGCTTCAGGTCTGATAACTGAATTGCTATTTCGTCAAAGAATGAATTTTCTCTTCGAAGTATTCTTGCCTTTCCGGAAAGATTAAGGCAAGTTTTTCATACATTTTTTTTGCCTTTTTTCTGTGACCTTGGAGTGCAAGAATATTGGCTAGTGGTTCTGATATGATGGCCTCTTGTTTTTTGATTGACTCAGCAGCAATCTTTAGAGCTTTGGATTTCTTTTTCTTTTTGGACTTTTTCTTTTTCGAATTCTTCACTTTTTTCTGGTCTGTTTCTTCTTCCTTTTTTGCTTTATGGACTGCATCCATTTCCAATAGCCAACTTGTATAATTTGAAACGCCGGCATAATCGTTTAGGTTGAAGTCAGTAGTTTTGGAGGAATCGATGATCACGTACTCCACTTTTTTTCGACTCTTTTTTGATTTTCTTTTCTTCTTCTTGCCTTTTTTTTCTGGATTACTTAGCTTGATATCAACCTTACCCTTCTTCTTACTCTTTTTCTTCTTTTGTTTTTTTTCTTCCTTTCTTGAAAGTTCTAAACTTTTCTTTTTTGAATTCTTTTTCTTGCTTTTTTTATCCTTCTTCTTTTCTCCCTTAGCCTGTTTCTTTTCTTTTTTCTCTTTCTTCTTTTTCTTTGATTTTTTAGGTTTTCGTTTTTCGTCTAAGCTCACAATATCAGAATCTTCCATCGTTGAGGCATAATTCACTTTTGCATCAATATTTTCAAATTCTAAATCTGAATTCTGATACTCGTCTATTTCATCATCAAAAGACAAGTCTTCCGTTTTGTACTTTACATCATTATCTTCCTCAGAAGTTATTTGTATTTTATCCTCCCCTTCAACCTCAATTGTGTTTTCTTCTTCTTCTTCTTCTTCTTCTTCTTCTTCCAGCTCTGTGTCACCATTAATAATGGGAATAGTCGATAACGTTTCATTCTCCAGCTCAATATCTTCAGCCAATTCAGCACTTGGACTCTGCTCAGGAGAGCTGTCTTCAATGTCTCTCATCTCTTCTACTTCTATTCCAACATTCTCTTCCATGACTTCAGAAGGGATATCCTCTTCCTGTAGTGCATTGGCAAGATCACTCCTTATTTCACCATTGACCACAATGTCTTTCAGATTTTCATTCAATTCGTCAACAATAGATTCTTCTTTAAAATCATCTGCCAATTCATGAATTACCTCTGGGTGCGATATTGGATTTGTTTGCGTGTTCTGCACTTGTTCTTCCTCTATCACTTCTTCTGAAATATTCGTGGATTTAGTGAGTTGTTTCGCTTTTTTATTTTGTGATTGGTTACTTTTCGATCGACTTTTTTTCAATGGTTCATAATCTTCAGCAAAATAGGCTGCATATGCTTTATGATCGCCGTCCGATTTGTGGCCATCCATTTCTGATTTAATAGATGCCAGCAATTGCAATGGTTGATGGAAAGGCATCTCCTCAATCCACGCATCCAATTCGTTTTGGGTAATCTCCTTTAGCCGGGATGTATCTTCTAAGTAATAAGTAACTTCCTTTTTCATTTGGGGTGACAATATAGAAGATAAGAATTATAAATGAGTGTTTATTTGGATGAAAAGTTTGATGAAAAACTGGATTTTGAAGTTATTTAAAAACTTAAGGGCAATTCCTTTGCATAACACCTGGAATAAGAAATTTTGGATGGCAGGGAAATACAACTCATTTTAGTCTTAGGTAATAAATGACTTCCCAATAAAAATGACAAAATTCGGCATTTATATTTCCTAATTTTGCATCACAATATGTTGTATAAATGAAAGCGAAACTAAGTATCAATATCAATAAAATTGCACTGATCCGGAATTCCAGAGGTGCGAATTACCCCAATTTACTAAAGATAGCCAACGATTGTGAAGCATTTGGTGGCGAGGGCATTACAGTGCATCCCAGGCCAGACGAAAGGCACATCAGGTATAGTGATATCGCTCCTTTGAAAGAGCAGGTTACTACGGAATTCAATATTGAAGGATATCCTTCCCGAAGATTTTTAGATATGGTAGTAGCCAATAAGCCGCATCAATGCACGCTGGTGCCAGACTTGCCGGGTGCATTGACCTCAGATAATGGCTGGGATACGATTTCGAATAAAGATCAATTAAGAGCGGTGATTACGGAATTGCAGGACCATGGAATTCGTGTAAGTCTTTTTATCGATCCGGATGAGCGAATGTTGGATGGTGCCAGGGAGCTTGGAACGGATAGGATTGAGTTTTATACCGGGCCCTACGCACATCAATACACTGAAGATAGAGACAAGGCCATTGCTCCATTTGCAAAGGCTGCGAAGTATTGTAATTCGCTCGGATTGGGAGTCAATGCAGGACATGATCTCAATCTTAAAAATCTTAATTTTTTCAAAAATCATATTCCCAATCTTTTAGAGGTATCCATTGGTCATGCATTGGTTTGTGACTCAATTTATTATGGTTTGAAAAATACGATTCAGATGTATTTGAATGAACTGAAAAAGGATTAAAGCGTTAAGCCTTAAAAATTGGTGTGAAAATTGATCTTTTTTAGTGATATTTACATTTATTATAATGTATTAGCTTGACAGAGTTAAGACTTATGTCCTTAGTTTAAAGGTATCATTATCCTACAAGCAGTAAGCAATCTCCTGAGAATCTTTAGTTAAAAGTATTCTATTCTACTCTTATGAAATTTAAATTGGTCCTTTTATTACTAACCCTTTATTATGTATCCTTTGGTCAAAATACGCTGGATGTTATTTTAGATAAGCACGTCGAAGAGCAAGAATCGAGCGAAGAGTTCCTATTTGTTCCTGCTTTGCCAGAGATCAAAGCAAAACTTTCCAGTGCTCCAAGATTTGATGACGGTCAGCAATGGGTGCGAATGAAAATTCCATTTGCAGATGGTACCTACCATGAAGTCGAAGTAGCAGAAGCTCCTGTTGTAGCAGATGAACTTTATTATCGATACCCACAAAACAGGTCGTACAAAGTCAGAGGGGTGAATGATAACTTTATTTCGGGAAGAATGGCGATCACTGATCTTGGAATGACGGCTTTGATTTTTACGGAGAGCGACCAACTGTTTATTGAGCCTACAGAGAATAAATATCATAAGGCCTATAATTACGATAGATCATTAAATAAAGTATTCGCGTGTGGCACTGATCATACCAACCACAAAACCAAAAAGCAATCTTCCACCAGAGATTCCTATGGAAGTAATGAGCGAAAATACGACATCGCAATTGCATCAACCGGAGAATTTTCTGCCGAATATGGCAATGATCTGGCCGCGATTAATGCGGCTATTTCTACTTATCTCACTTTATTGAATACATTATATGAGAGGGATTTGGCGATAACCTTTGAATTAATAGCGGATAATGATGACATCATTTTCTTTAATCCTGCCACAGACGGTATTGATCCTACCAATAATACGACAAGGTTGAATACCACTCAATCTGTAATTAACAGCACTATTGGCAGTGCAAATTATGATATCGGACACGCTTTTTATGAAATGCCGCCTCCCTCAGGAGGTTGGTGGGGTAGTGGTGTGGCTACACTTGGCACCGTATGCTCCTCATCTACGAAAGCAAGAGGTTGGACCGGTTGTGGAGGAAGTTATCCAACCAGTTTCTGGATGGAAATATTTGCGCATGAAGTAGGGCATCAGTTTGATGCGACACACACCTTTTATGGGACTTCGGGCAACTGTGCCGGTTCGCAAAGATCAGTTGGAAATGGAGTAGAACCAGGTTCTGGAAATAGTTTGATGAGTTATGAGGGAAATTGTGGGGCCAGTGGTAGCTGTTCCAATCATAACATAACGCCTCAGGTCAGCTTTCAATATTTTCATGCTCATAACATAGCACAGATTCAAAACTTTGTTTCAAACGAAGCGACGTGCAATATGGCTACCTCCACGGGAAATTCACCTCCGGTAATCACCATGCCGGCTGCTCAAACCATTCCAAAAGAAACCCCTTTTATGCTTTCGGCAACTGCCACTGATCCCGACGGAGATCCTCTGCTTTTGTCATGGGAAGAAGTGGATACGGACAATTTGAGTTTATCTTGTCCAAATGGAGCTCCGAATGACGCGGCTACCAGTACTACGGCACCTCTATTCAGAAGCTTTGAACCTTCTTCTAATGGGGCAACACGATATTTTCCTCAGTTATCCGATATTTTGGATGATACGCAGACACAAGGTGAGATTCTCCCGGAAGTGGGTCGAACGATTGATATGCGATTTTCTGCCAGAGGAACGGACGCAAATGGTATAAGTGGCATTTCCTACGAAGATGTAACGATAACGGTAGATGGAAATTCTGGGCCTTTTGAAGTAACTTCAATAAGCACTCCCACAGCCTATTTGGCCGGTGAATCCGTGAATATTATCTGGGCTGTAAATAATACCAATCAAGCACCAGTATCTTGCAGCAATGTGAATATTCTATTTTCAAATGATGGAGGAATGACGTTTCCTATTACTCTTTTGGCGGGTACTCCAAATGATGGTAATCAATCGGTTACTATGCCGGGAAGTGCCACAGAATCAGGTAGAATAAAAGTTGAGGCTGACGGGAATATATTTTTTAGCATTAATAAGGGTGATATTACGATTATATCTGATTGTGACCCAAGCTCTTCAACTATATTTAATGATGATGACGTCACTGCTGATGTGGGTGATCCTGCTTTGGATTTAGGCTTGATTTTAGGCGAAGTAACGACATCAGTGTCTGGAACACTGGAAAGTTCTGATCCTTCCATGAACTTGACAAGTGAGAATACAACGAATGGGAGCTGTTTCAATTTTAATAATTATGCACCTCGTTATGAATCAATAGTTCTCGAGGCAACTGAAACCGATGTATACAATTTTTCGATGTCGGCTTCTTTTACCGATGTTGCGAATATTTATTCAAATACGTTTAATCCAAATTCGACATGTCAGAATTGGTTGGCATCGAGTTTATTGTTTAATTCATCTTCCGGATCGGCATCTTTTACCAATAATGTTTCCGTTTCTCTCAATGAAGGCGATATAATAGAAATGGTTCTGTCTGGCTTTGCGAGTAATAGTTTAGGCTCCTACACAGTCACGTTATCAAGCAATAGCTCGGGTTCATTATTTAGCACTCCGGCAATTCCAGCCGGGTTTACTTACAAATGGGTCATTTACAATTCTTCCGGCACGATCATGGGCATTGAAGATGAAGCTGATCTGACAGACGGATCTACTTACGTCAGCGATGTGTATACTGTAATTGGGTTGATGGCATATACTTCAACCAATTTCGCTTCTTATGTCGGTGGAACATTTTCTTCTCTACAAAGTAATGTGTTATCCGGTACCGTTTGTGGTGAGTTTTCTTCCAATGATGTTCGGGTTACGATTAATGGTTGCAGTGCTGGAATTAAAATGGTCACGTCCGCACAAGATAATTCGAGTATGGGCACATTGCGGTATCTAGTAGAAAATGGGTGTGACGGAGATGTTATTCAATTTAGCCCCAGTTTAATGAATTCAACTATCGTTTTAAATTCGGAAATTTTGATCGCTGAAAACATGACCATCAATGGTCTGGGGATGAATAATTTTACGCTTTCCGGAAATAATGCATCTCGTATATTTTCCATTCAAAATGGCGTGAATGTATCCATATCGGATTTGTCTCTGATCAATGGGTTTGCATCATCAAATGGCGGTGCATTTCTGAATAATGGGACGCTACAATTAAATAATATCAAGTTTGTAGGAAATAATAATGGTGCATTTTCGAAAGCTTTTACCAATTTAGGAACGATTTCTGTTGTGAATACTGTGAATGTAGAAGATTAAGTAAATCTGAATCTGAAAAGAATTCATAAAAAATACATCTTGAAAACGAAACTGCTATCAGCCATCGCCCTTTTTTTTCTTGTCATCAATCAAGGGAATACCCAAAAATTCAATTCATTGATTGGCGCAAGAGTGGGTATAGAAACTGTTGAATTCTCATCAAAAATATCTCTTGATGAACACAACTATCTGGAAGGAACAGTAGGAGTGGTAACACCACAACCGGATTATACAATTGGAGCCGGTGCAGCATACCACAGGCATATACATCTAAATGAAAATCAAACCTTCCAATTTTATTACGGCGCAGGCGTCAAAGGAGTTTTTGGAGATGAAAGTGGCATTGGAGTTGGACCACAATTAGGCCTTTTGGCACTTTACAAAAAGATCAATATTGGAGTAGATGTGCTACCCACGTACTTCTTCAATGATGTTTTAGAATTTCAACCCTTATTTGGTGTGCATCTGAGATGGGTGAATTATTAAGGAGCTCGCTGCGCTCATAAGTTTATTGACAAGCTACACCTACGCTTACCTGTTTAAATTCATGCATCTAGCATATAAATTGCTTCTTTGATTACTTTCTCCAACTCCTCCATAGCGTTACAGCAAGTTCTCCTAAAAACTCAGTGCTTCCCGGTGCTTTCTCCAAGAAACTCCGTGTAATATCTTTCGCGTCCCTCCAACTCCTCCATAGCGCTACAGCAAATTCTCCTAAAAACTCGGTGCTTCCCGGTGCATTCTTCGAGAAACTCCGTGTAATATCCTTCGTGCCCCTCCAACTCCTCCATAGCGTTACAGCAAATTCTCCTAAAAACTCGGTGCTTCCCGGTGCCTTCTCCAAGAAACTCCGTGTAATATCCTTCGTGCCCCTCCAACTCCACCGTAGCGCTACAGCAAATTCTCCTAAAAACTCGGTGCTTCCCGGTGCCTTCTCCGAGAAACTCCGTGTCATATCCTTCGTGTCCCTCCAACTCCTCCATAGCGTTACAGCATATTCTCCTAAAAACTCGGTGCTTCCCGGTGCCTTCTCCAAGAAACTCCGTGTAATATCCTTCGTGACCATCCAACTCCTCCATAGCGCTACAGCGTATTCTACTAAAAACTCTATGCATCGCAGTGCCTGCTCAGAGAAACTCCGTGTAATATC
>JBCCVV010000268.1:0-9165 GCA_039194925.1 Bacteroidota bacterium | reverse complement strand
GAATAAGACAAATTGTAAAAAATGCCCAAGAATTTGCAATACTTGCCAAACTAAATAAAACGATCAATGAGGATAACTGGTATACTCTTTTTATTACTATGTCTGTTTGGGAGTTTAGCCTTTACTTGGCCTGCCAAATTGGATAAGAAGGTAAGAACCACTGTTACAAAAACCTTTAATCTCGAATCCTTTGAATTAGAACCGTTTACGGTAGACCAAACTACCGAGGATGCCACTGTCAAAGAGATTAATAAATGTTTGTTTTCCATCAAAAATGAAAGCGAACTTGTGGGATACATCTATGTGGGCGAAGCACCTAGTATGAAAAACATTTTTGACTACGCCATCATCTTTTCTCCAGAGCTGGAAATCATCAATACAAAAGTGCTGATATACCGTGAAAAACATGGACGACAGATTGGTATGAAGCGTTGGTTGAAACAATTTTTCGGTTTGGTACCGGGGGATACTCCAGAATTGGGCACCAATGTAGACGGAATCACAGGAGCTACAATTTCTGCTAAAAGTATGACCAATGCCGTAAGAGATGTTCTCTCCTCTGTCGATGTTTTGAAAACGTCTAATCAGATTTAATGCTTTCGGATGATTACATTCATCGATTGCCCAAACCATTAAAAACATTGGTATTTACCTTTGTTATGGTATTGTCCATTGGCTATCTTTCCGGTCTTGCCTTTGTACAAGAAACCACGAATGCAAGCAGTGCTGGAATCATAGAAAATTACGTGGGCAATGAAGATGACGAAGATGCCGAAGAGATGAAATTCAAAAAGAGTTATCACGAAATGCTCAATATTATTCATACCCATGTATTGAGCATGTCTATTATTTTTTTCTTGCTTGGTTTATTAGTCTATGGTGTTCAAATGAATGCAAAACTGAAAATGTTTTTGTTGATCGAACCCTTACTCTCAGTAGTGTTGACCTTTGGAAGCATTTATTTAATTTGGAGCGGAATGCACGTCTTTAGTTACGTAGCTATGGTGAGCGGGGGATTGATGACCTTCAGTTTTGTGGCGAGTGCTTGCGCTATTTTTTACGCTCTTTGCGCAAAGTAAAAACTTGGTTAAACCATGCGGATAAGCACTTTATGGCTAATTAGTGCTCAACTTCCTTTGTTCATGCAATGCAGATATCTCTGTATAAATTTTTCTTACCCAATGAATAAACTCCAAGAATATATTATTCCGAAAGTATAGGTCTGGTCCCGATAGAATCGTACAATTATCAATTTCCATTATTCCACTCTACTCCTTCATTGACCTTAGCACCTTACGTCATAATAGTACATTTAGAATTGTCATAAAAGTGTATTATATTTATTTAGACTAATTTTAAATAAGAAATTTTATTAACTTGAGTGCATATTTTTCAAAATGCAGAAGGCAATGATAATTCAAGACATGGGAAAACAATTGGCTTGTCCCACGGGTGCCATTGCACCACAAGTAGGTGATATAATGAATAAGTCAAATATTGACATGATCAATGCTACCCTTTCTAAAATACCTTTAAGCGGTGTAAAACGACTTTTGGAAATAGGTCATGGCAATGGGAAACACATTTCGCAGCTCCTTGATCAATACCCCAATCTGAATTACGAAGGCGTGGAAATATCTGCAGAGATGTACAATGAATCTTTTGAAAACAATCAAAAATTCATCGACTTGGATCGGGCTTTCTTTCGATTGTACGAGGGAGATATATTACCGTATGCTAATCATTCGTTTGATAGTATTCTTTCCATCAACACTATTTATTACTGGAAGAAGCCTATTTCGTATTTGAATGAAATTGCTCGTGTCCTATCACTTTCAGGACAATTGCATATTGCATTTATCCACAAACAGACTACTCAGAATCAACTTTTTTTGGGGCATGATTTCCATCACTTCACTCATGATGAATTCGTCAATTTAGCTTCTCAGGCAGATTTTAAAGTATCCAATTATACCCTTAAGAAAGAAGTAGCAACTAATAAAATCGGAAAGAGGGTAAATCGATTTTACGGCATTTACTCTTTGATTAAATATAAAAATAATGAGCGTTAATATACCCAAATCTGAACACCATAAACACAGGCTCTTAGCCAGATCCGGACTTAATGAGATCGTATTTTGTTATGGTTGTAAAATGTATCATGTTCACTACGAAACAATTTCGCTGGATCTTACCTTAAAGGGCCTGTTTTCATTGATGGAATATCTGCAAAAATGCATTCAGGAAAATGCAGGCATCTGTGACGATGACATTCGATGGATCGAATTGGCTACGCCCAGCAAGAATATCCGTTTATACTTCTCGATAAATGACTGCAAGAGTCTGGCAGGCTTGATCGTTCAGAGTATCAAGACAATACGTGATCATCCACCGCAAAGTAAATGGAATTAGATATAAGAGTATTTATAATTTATCCTAATCTTTATTTAGTCTAATTATAAATAAAGAATATATTTGCCGCTGAAAATCAGAAACAATAAATCTGAACACTTTCAAACACTTAAATTACTTATTCAATAAAAAGAAAAGATGAAGACTATTTTTAGTAAAATTTTACCTTTTATAGCTATCGTTTTGATGGTAGTTTCTTGTGGAGATGATGAACTCACCACTTCGGAGCGATTGACAAATGCCGCAGAAAATTATGCCGCAATTGTAGTAGCCAGCTATGATGATAGTTACGAAGAGGCAGAAACATTAAGAGATATGATCAATGATTTTGTAGATGCTCCAACTTCTGCAAAATTCGATGCTTGTAAGGCTCAATGGTTAAAAGCCAGAACGCCATATGGTCAAACAGAGATTTACAGATTCTACGGCGGACCAATCGACAATGAGACAGATGGTCCCGAAGGTTTGATCAATGCATGGCCAATGGACGAAGGATTTATAGATTATATAGAAAGTGACCCTTCTTCAGGACTAATCAATGACGCAGACACTTATCCCGAAATCACAAAGGATGTACTGACAAACCTTAATGAGTCAATTTCTGAAGCAAGCATATTTACTGGATATCATGCCATTGAATTTTTGCTTTGGGGGCAAGATTTCAGTACCAACGGCCCAGGAACCAGACCATGGACAGACTATCTAACTGATGGCAATGGTACGGCTTCAAATCAGGATAGAAGAGGTCAATACCTAAAAACAGTTGCTGATCTTTTATTGGACCACTTAAATCAGGTAAGAAACCAATGGGGAAGCAGCGGTGCATTCCAGCAACAATTCTTAGCACAATCAAAAGATGATATTCTTACTGACATCTTCACTTCTTTAGGTGAATTGTCAAAAGGTGAACTTTCAGGAGAAAGAATGTTTGTTGCTGTAGACAGTAAAGACCAGGAAAATGAACATTCTTGTTTCGCAGACAATACAATCGACGACATTGTTCAAAACTTTAATGGTATCGTAAATGTTTATACCGGTTCTTATACAAGAACAGATGGGTCAACAGTCTCAGGAGAAAGCTATTCTGCTATTGCAAGCGATCTGGATGCTGAAAAGGCAGATGCTGTTACCAATGCTATCACCGAAGCCAGAACTAAAATTAATGCTATTCCTTCACCTTTTGATCAGGCAATTCTTAATAATGGTCCAACAGTAATAGAGGCCGTTACAGCATTGGAGGATTTGAGTGATCGATTTGCAGACGTGGAAGTAGTATTAAAGGCTAACTGACATTTTGTTATGTTAATTTGAGTTTAGTATTAAAATAATTTAATACGTTAAATAGATTTTTCACCAAGGCTTTCAAAGGAAATGCCTTGGTGTTTTTATTATTGTAAATGTATAAATTTCATATGTATAAAAATACACCTCTACTTTTTTGTGTTTTAATTACATTCCTGACCGCATGTGGTGAAGAGCCAGAGGTTTCTTCAGAGATTGACCCGGAGTTGCTTGCAGGGGGTGTAAATTTCACAACCTTTGTTGGAGGTGAAAATGCTTTTGGTGTGCAAGGCGAAGAACTTACAAGAGATGAGTCGCGATTGTTTGTTGCAGGAAACAGTTTATTTCGTAGCAATTGGATTTCGGCTCCTGCCTCAGTAATGTCTTTGGATGGATTGGGTCCTGTATTCAATGCTATTTCATGCGGAAGCTGTCATTTCAAGGATGGTAGAGCAGCACCTCCAGATGAGTTCTCCGTGGACAAAAGCGGATTATTATTTCGAATAAGTGTTGATGGCTTTACGGAAACTGGAGAACCACGACCCCACCCTGTCTATGGTGCTCAGATCCAAGACAGATCTTTACCCGCTGCCAGCTACGAAGCCAAAGTAAGAATTGACTACGAGTTTATTGCTGGAACTTTAGACGATGGTACACCATACGAGCTTCGCAAGCCAATCTATACCATTGAAGATTGGCAATATGGTGATGTAACAAATCCATTCGATCTTTCTCCCCGAATAGCCTCACAACTAGTAGGATTGGGGTTGCTGGAAAACATCGATGAAGATGATATCCTGGCTTTGGAAGATGTAAATGACTCAGATAATGATGGAATTTCGGGAAAAGCAAATTATGTTCATGATGCTGAAAATGGTGGTACTACACTCGGACGCTTTGGTTGGAAATCCAATCAACCATCATTAAGACAACAAAATGCCGGGGCATTCAACGGTGACATGGGATTAACTTCAGATATATTTCCCAAAGATGACTGGACCGAAACCCAAGAATCCCAACATCCCGAAATTGCCAATGGCGGAGAGCCAGAAGTAAGTGAGGAACAAATTTTCAGAATATCATTATATGTGCAATCACTGGCTGTTCCAGCTACACGTAATATTGATGATCCTCAATATAGCAGCGGTAAACAACTCTTCCTGGACATAAATTGCAGTGGTTGTCATAATCCTTCTTTTCAAACTGGAATAGGTAGCTCTATTTCTTCTTTAAACAGTCAAAAAATTGCTCCATATACCGACCTCTTACTGCATGATATGGGACCCGATTTGGCAGATAATCGACCTGATTTTGAAGCTACAGGAACTGAATGGCGTACAGCTCCTCTTTGGGGTATAGGACTCATACCGGCAGTAAATGATCATACCCGATACCTTCATGATGGTAGAGCAAGAAATCTAGAAGAAGCGATTTTATGGCATGGTGGTGAAGCGGAAGAAAGTAAAAACAAGTACAAATCACTCTCACTTCAAGAAAGGGAAGATTTATTATTCTTTATAAAAAGCATCTAATTATGTCTAACAAAAATCTAACTTTTCTTTTTGCTATCTTAGTTATAATTTTAGGATGTAAATCTGAAGAAACAGTACTAGAAGAAGAAAATACTAATTGTGACAAGTCTGATTTTATCGAATATTACATTAATACAATTGTCAGCGAACGCTTGACACAGTATGAAGCCACCATTAGGGCACTGGATGAATCACTTGGCATCTTCACCAATAATCTGGATGTAGCTTCTTTGGAAGCCGCAAGGAACAGCTATAAGGAGGCATTGATAGCATACAACGCCTCTAAATGGTATAGATTTGAGCCTCCATTATCCACATTCAACGCAATTAATTTTTCTCCATATCATTCAAGATGGCCTATTAGTTCCGAAAAAATCGAAACTAAAATAGAAACTGGTGACTTTAGTATTGAGGATTATCAATTTAGCCTGAGAGGTATATATGCCATAGAATATTTTCTGTTCGGAGTTGATGATGAACAGCTACTCATAGAATCTTTTGATGCATCCCGTATAGAATACTTAAAACTCATCTCTAGCCAGTTAAAAGATAGAGCTCAAACCGTTAAAAAAGAATGGATTGAATGGTACGCCAATAATGAAATAGGTTCATCAGCATCCGAAATTAAACTAATTCTAGATGTTCTTTACAATGCATTACTTAATGATTGTAATGAGATACTAAGGCAAAAACTTCAAATTCCAATGGGGCTATTTAGCTTTGAAGCGGAGATTCGGCCAGAGAAAGTTGAAAGCCTCTGTGCGAAGATGTCCATCTTTTTCTTGAAAGCGCACTTTGACAAATTGGCAATTATGTACTTCGGAGGAGATAAGAATTCAAATGCCATAGGCTGGGATGATCTTTTGAAATGTAGTGAAAATGGAGAGAAGATAAATTCAATGATAATCGCCAAGATTGAAATCATAGAAGATTTATTTGATAATCTCCCAGCCGATAAATCGATGCAAGATTTACTTTCTGAAGATTTTGCATCTCTTGAAATACTTAATGAACAAGTCAACGAATTAAATATCCTTATAAAATTAAATTTAAGCAGTCAGTTGGGCTTAATAATATTATATGGTGAAGTAGAAGATGATTGAATATTAAACTGAATTAAAATTAAAAAATGAAGAAATTTAACTTCATATTGCTTTTTTGTTTTGCTCTTTTTCTTTTCGCCGGATTGAATAGTTGTGGTGGAGATGATAATGGTGATGGTAATGGTAATGAACCAGTAGAATTTGATCGAGATACATTTCTCAGTGCGTATGCAAATAGCCTATTGAAAAATCGAATGGCCGATCTTACTAGTGCAAATAATAACTTACATTCCGCAATAAGCACCTTAGTATCAACACCAAACGCCGAAAATCTTGCGGCGGCAAGAGACAATTATCTTTCAGCTGCATTGCAATGGCAAAGAACAAACTTTATGAATTTCGGACCAGGTGCCAAAGAAGGATTTCGTTTAACTATTTTCGAAGAATTAGCAATTTGGCCGTTGGATACTGAATTGATCGAAGAAAAGATAATGACGCAGGAATTTGCCATAGATGATAGCAATAGAGAAACTCGTGGTCTTTTAACAATTGAATACATCTTGTATCCAGATCAAAGTGTTGAGTCCGCCCTACTCATTTTAGACCAATCAAGATTGAATTATCTTTTAGCAATTTCAGAAAAATTAAAAAATCAGACTGAGGAATTTAATGAAGACTGGCAAGGAAATTATCCAGCTGATTTTATAGCCAATAATGGTACCGATGTAAAAAGCTCTACGTCATCATTTTACAATGAATGGCTTCGAAGCTACGAAGTATTGAAAAATATGAAGATTATCGAACCCGCAGGTTTAAAAGCAGGGCAAGATGGACCTGAACCGGAGCTTGTAGAAAGCAACCATGCAGAACTTTCTCTTGACTTTGCCAGAGCACATTTTGATAATATTGTAGAAATCTATTTTGGTGGTCCTACTGACATCAATTCTATTGGATGGGATGATTACCTAAAATCTGTTGAGGGCGGTGAAGAACTCGTAAACATGACAATCACACAGATTAAATCGGTTCAGGATGCATTCGATATGATACCTTCTAGTCCTTCTTTGAAGGAACTAATGGAAGAAGAGCATCCTTCAATTGAAGTATTACGAACAGAAATGCAAACACTACTCCCTTATTTTAAATCAGAAATGAGCAGTTTGCTAGGTTTGGCTATTACATTTAGTAGTTCTGACGGTGATTAATGCTGTCTTTAACAGTTGGCAGAGACCAATCCCAATATATCCACTGATCACATTTCGTATTGTCTTTGGAGTATTAATGATGTTTAGTGTCAGCCGGTTTGTTGCACTTGGATGGATTGAAGATCATTACATAGCCCCTGTATTTCATTTCAAATATTATGGTTTCTCATGGGTTGAGCCCTTAGGCATTTATGGCATGTATCTTGTCCATGTTCTCTTATTTCTTTCCGCATTGGCAATTGTGGTGGGTTATCGATATCGCATAGCCAGTGTAATTATGTTTTTGACCTTTACATATACTGAACTGATCGATCTAACCTATTATCTGAATCACTATTATTTCGTTAGTTTGGTTTCTTTTCTCATGATTTTCCTCCCTATGAATAAAGCTGTATCTCTTGATACAAAATCTGGAAGAACATCCTCCATCAATCATATTCCAGCATGGATGATCTATTCGTTGATGATGATGATTGCTATAGTCTATATTTATGCCGGATTGGCTAAATTAAACGAAAACTGGATGATTCATGCGCTTCCTTTAAGTATTTGGCTTCCCGCTCATGACAAACTGCCATTGATTGGCCCCCTATTCAAAAGCTCCATAACACATTACGCATTTTCTTGGTTGGGCATGTTGTATGATACATTTATAATCTTTTTTTTGCTTTTACCACGAACCAGAATACTGGCGTTTGTTTCCGTCGTCTTATTTCACACTATGACGGGAATCCTATTTCAGATTGGCGTATTTCCAATTGTTATGATCTGTATTGTGACCATTTTCTTTTCAGCAGAATGGCATCGACAATTCTTGATTAGATTATCCCAATGGTTGGACAGGTGGCACATTCCTTTCCTGTTATCCAAAGAAGTTAAGAAATATCAATTATCACGCGTCCGAAATAAAGTGATGCAAAATTCATTAATTCTCTTTTTTGTTTTTCAGCTTCTTTTTCCTTTGCGCCATTTTTTATATCCAGGTAATATTTTTTGGACAGAACAAGGCTATCGTTTCAGCTGGCGTGTGATGCTGATGGAAAAATCTGGAACGGCTACTTTTTTTGTAAAAGATGGTCCAAATGGCAAGGAAGGTCAAGTATTCAACAACGAATTTTTAAACGATCATCAGGAGAAACAAATGGCCTTTCAGCCCGATATGATACTTCAATTCGCTCACTTTCTTGGAAATCATTTCAAAGAAAAAGGAATGACAAAGCCCCACGTCAGAGTTGAATCCTATGTTACCTTAAATGGTGCTCCAAGCCGTCTACTTGTCGATCCACAAGTTAATCTTATGGAAGTAAAGGAAAGTTGGATTCATAAGGATTGGATATTGAGGTATTAAGAGGTTGAAGGAGATTGAAGAGATTGGAAAGAGTTCTCCTGAGCTAAGTTGAATGATTGGAGAATAAATACGAATCACTACGTTAGGAGTCCGTAAAACCTGAGAATCCTATGCTGTAAAAGGTAGAAATGAGATTGATGCTTATAGAGATTCTAATAAAACGATTTACTTCCCATATAACTAAATCTTGAAGTCAAAATTATACGATTGTTATTAAATCATAAATCGAATCGAAATAACACAACTCATTGAAATCTAGTAAAATGTGCAAAAAGAAATCCACAACAATGAGCTTCGTTCTATTTTCTAAAGAACACATATTCTAATTTATTAATGTATTAATG
>JBCCVV010000267.1:0-9191 GCA_039194925.1 Bacteroidota bacterium | reverse complement strand
AGTTTACACTTACACATCAACTTATTAGCTTATCCTACCCCATATTTTCATTCTGGTAGCCGTTTGATCCAAATGTATTTTAATGCATTGATTTGTGGGATGAGAAAGGTCCTGATCGCGGTCAACAATAGCTTGTGCATAATGCCTGGCAGCGTTTAATATTCCACTGTCTTCCACAATACTGCTTAATTTCAAATCCATAATTCCGCTTTGCATTGTTCCTTCTATATCACCAGGTCCTCTCAGTTTTAGATCAGCTTCAGCGATTTCGAATCCATTATTTGTTCGAACCATCGTTCCTATTCTTTCTCGACTTTCTTTGGATAATTTATTACCGGACATAAGAATGCAATACGATTGGTCTGAACCTCGACCTACCCGGCCCCTCAATTGATGCAATTGTGAAAGACCAAAGCGCTCAGTATTCTCTATGATCATGACAGAAGCGTTGGGTACATTGACTCCTACTTCTATAACTGTGGTGGCTACCATGATTTGAGTTGTTCCATTGACAAATCGTTCCATCTCAAAGTCTTTGTCCTGAGGTTTCATTCTTCCATGTAAAATGCTCATTTGGTATTTTGGTATAGGAAAAAAATGCAAAAGGCGTTCGTATCCATCATTCAGATTTTTTAGATCTAATTTTGCCGATTCCTCAATCAACGGAAAGACGACATAAATCTGTCTGCCTTTATCAATTTCTGACCTCATGAAATTAATCACTTTTGGTCTTGCAGATTCATACTGATGAATAGTTTGAATCAATTTTCTACCGGGTGGTAATTCATCGATTATCGATACATCGAGATCTCCGTATACAGTCATGGCCAGTGTTCTAGGTATTGGAGTAGCTGTCATCACCAAAACATGGGGTGCCACCTCGCGATTTTTCTTCCATAATTTAGCTCTTTGAGCAACACCAAATCTATGTTGCTCGTCAATGATAGCCAATCCCAAATTTTTGAATATTACTGGATCTTCGATCAAGGCATGTGTGCCAATCAAAATATCAATTGCCCCATCCTTTAATTCCTCTAATAACCTCTTTCTTTTCTTTCCTTTGACCGTACCTGACAAAAAGCCAACTGCAATTCCCAGCGGATCAGCCAATTCTGAAATTCCAGCAAAGTGTTGTTGCGCCAGAATCTCTGTTGGTGCCATCATACACGCCTGAAAACCATTATCCTTGGCTAAAAGCATACTCATAAATCCAACCACAGTCTTCCCACTTCCAACATCGCCTTGAAGCAAACGATTCATATGAACTCCAGAACCCATATTTGATCTAATCTCTTTCAAGACTCTTTTTTGTGCTCCAGTAAGTTCAAATTTTAGTCCTTCCTTGTAGAATCGATTGAAATACTCTCCAACACTATCAAATACCGCTCCCTTTAATTTCTTTTTCCGATTCTCTTTGCCTAGAAGCAATCGCAACTGCAAAAAAAACAATTCTTCGAACTTTAATCTATTTGTTGCCAGTGCTTTCTCAGCTCCATTTTTAGGAAAATGTATCCAATGCAGCGCCTGAAACTTTGTACATAATTTAAGTTGAGTTCTTAAATACTCTGGAATATTTTCGTGTATGTCATCTTCGCTAATCTTGCTTAAAATAGATCGGATAATTGATCTTCTTCCCTTACTATCTAATCCTCTTGAGTGTAATTTTTCAGTTGATGGATATACGGGATCAAAAGTAGAGTGTAGATTGTTAGCCTCCCTGTCCTTAAGCAATTCCATCTCAGGGTGTGCTATATTTTTTTTTCCTTTATAAATCGTCAATTTTCCATAAACAACATACTCATTATCCTCTTTTAGAATCTTGGACAACCATTGGGCCCCTTGAAACCAAATTAACTCTAAAAACCCCGAGCTATCTTTGAAAAGCCCTTGTAATCTGAATCGGTTGTTCTTTCCTCTAACCATTTCCAGATTCACCAGCTTTCCCTTTAACTGAACAGTGTCACCATCGTTTTTCAAGTCTTTAACAAGATGGAATTTTGTCTTATCGACATATCGAAATGGATAGGTGGTCAATAAATCTCGTACTCTAAATACCTTTAATTCTTTCTGTAGCAACTCAGCCTTTGCCGGGCCGATGCCTTTAATATATTCCAAATTGGTATTAAGTATGTGCGTTTTTTTTTCCACCTTGTAAAAATAAAAAAAGACTCCATCGCGCGTTGCGAAGGAGCCTTTTGTTCTTATATCTATTCTTCCTTGGAAAGTTTAATACTCCCAAAGATCATGTTCGAAATTAAAAAGTTCGGCTTTTATCTGATCTGATTCCAAAAGCATATTAATCCCATCTCTATCGGCACCAGTCAGGTAATTGTCCTTCACCCTCTTATCCAAAACATTCGTTATTTTGTAAATGTAACTTGAAAAGAATCTAGATTCAAATAAATCGGCCCAAGTCATAGGAGCGACATCATTTTCATCTGTAATAACTCTATGCTTGGACAAATACTCCCGAGCAGTAGGATAGTAAATCCAAAATTTCAATTCAGGATACTTCACAATCATTGTTTCAGGGTCAACTACGTCCAAAACGGGAGCTACGCCAATAATTCTAACTTTCAACTGAGATGCCTCTTCATCAAAAAACCAGATTTCCTTTACTCTATATCTGTTGATATCTTCGTAGTAAAGCTCACTTTTGTTAATGCTTACAGTTTCTACGTACGTATCATAATCGATCACAACAGAGGTATCTGTTTTATAAAAAGCATTTTCTACTTGTTCGGCAGTCATAGGAGATTTATAATCAGGTTTTCCCGCATCATCTTTGAAAACTACAATATCACCATTCATCGCCAAATCTCTAAGGATTTCAAAAAATGGTCTAACGGGAGTTCTAAAAGAAAGATTCATTTTCTCTCTAGTCTCGATTACTCTGTAGATAGTTTTTTGCCATGCTATATCTGCCTCTCTTATCGGCTCGTACGCAAGCGTTCGATTTTCTGTAATCAATCTTTTTGGCACGATGTCATCTATATATATGTCTTCTGCCGGTTCACTTGATTCAGTTATAATATCTTCCGCTAGCTTTTGCGCATTGAGATTTAGTGTACCTAAAAGTACAAAAAGCATTAAAAGAGATTTTATATAAGTATTCATAACGAATGTTTTTGCGTAATTCTCTAAATTAATTATCTGATCATAAAGTTCATACCTCCAAGATTCCTTGGGGCTTTATCACCGGGACAAGTACATTTTATTTCTTCATAGAAAAAACGATCACCTGGCTTAGCTTTATTTATCAAAGATCTAGAATCATTGCCATATTTTCCACCTCTATTTGCGCTTATCTCAGCATCAGACCTTGGAGCAACACGAACTAATCTAAATCCATTGATAGTACATTTTGTATCGAAATCGAAGTTTTCCAATACCGGAAGTACACCTGGTTGAGCTTTAAATTCTCCTGGAGACATTACACCACCTCTTTTCTTGGAAAGTTTCGGCACTGGATCAGGAATTCTTTTTACTCTAAATACTTTACTGGCGTTCAATCCATCTGCAGAAACATTTACTTTTGCATTGTTGGATGGTGTGGTAGCAGTTACTGTATATGTTCCATCACTGTTTCTCTTGATCGAACCACCGTCCATGCTTACCTTTACATTGGTACTGTTTACCCCAGCAGCTGAAATCTCCACGGGATTGTCTACACCAATATAAAATACATTCATTTTTGAAGCTGAGATGGCAACCGAACGCTCTCCTACCTCATATTCAAATTCTTTTCTGAACGTTTGTGTCTCCTCAGTTACCGGATCTTTGATTGTGATCGCCGCATTATACTTTTTCAAACCAGTGCTTGAAGTTCCTTGGGTAAATTTTGCTACTCCATCTTTATCTGGTCTTAAAGATCTTCCATTAACAGAAATAGACAAACCAGTCTGTGAATCTGTACCGGCTGAAGCTGAAAGGAAAACATCCGTTTCAAACTGTTCACCTTTGATGATATATGTTTTTTTAGGAGCAGAAACTACCGTGTACTTATCCAATACAACCGTAGCACCTCCAACTCCAACTTTACCAGCCAAGTAGTTCAACAATTCAGCTTCTGAGGCTTTGATGTCATTCTTGAACTTTGAGAAAATAGGCATAGTTGCACCCAATGGCATATGACCAAAGGTAAAATCAGCCCAGTCTTTTTTCTCGTTAGGAGAATTTCTCCAAGCCTCATCATCTATTTCAATTGGAATTTTTGCGGTAAGTGAAGCTCTATCCTCTTCATCAGCGAATTCAATAAATTTCTGCTTAATTTCCAGCATTTTATCTCTAAGCTCTAGTCCTTTACCACCGTCTACCATAATTCTGGTAGTACCGTCGTAATTTTTCTTACCTCTCAGCTCTCGTTTACCTCCTTTTACCACTACATAATCATTATCATCTACTTTCCCATCAATAACCCCTGATTCATCAATAAGCACATTCACGATTTCATCAATGTAATCAGTAGATTCTTGTGACAATGTTCGAATCCCGTCTATTCTATCGGCGTAAGTAGCAAGAGAAGCTTTTTTCTTTGATTGCTCCTTGATCAATTCCGGCATTGCTTTATTAGAAGCATCCAATGAAGTATTTGCAGCATTTAACCCTTCATCCACCATTTCAAATGCATTGAATATCTCGGCAGATACATTAAGGGCCAATAGTGCGGTTAGTACCAGGTACATGATGTTGATCATCAGCTGCCTGGGTTCCTTAGGTATTGACATTTTTTTATGTTTTTAGTATGTTAACTAATAAAATCTTTTCTATAGCAACAAATTAAGATTGCTTTACAGTGAATGCATTCAATACATTACCATATACTCCATTTAGAGAAGAAAGATTTTTATTAAGTGACGCCATTTGCTCTTTGTATGCTTTTGTATCTTCTACACTATCATTCAAAGAAGACATAGCCTCTTGCATTCTTGTGTAGAAATTGTGCATAGTTTTAAGCTGCTCTGAAGTCTCTGAGAAATCAACTTCCTGCAAGGCTTTTAATGAACCAAGGCTTTTTGACATTGCCTGTAATTCATCCAACATACCACCTAATTTATTTTCAACAACATCAGCATCAAGGTTTCTTGAAGCTGCGGACCCAGATGTTATTGGAGCTATATTAGAACTATAAGCATCCAAACCTGGATATAATTTTTCCCAATAGTAGTCTTTTTCTGGCCCTATAATACCCAAGAAAGCAAATAGTACTGCTTCTGTAATAAGACCAATAGTAATCATCATACCACCCCAAGGCTCTGAATTAATTTTACCTAATGCCCCCAACATTACTGCAGATGCACCTAGTCCTATAATAAGGTTTTTGAAATATTTAAATCCTTTTGTTTTTAAGAAACTCATTTTGTTAAATTTTTAAGATTACGGATTAGTTAATAATTAAGTATTAATAGTATAATTTCCTATTTCAATATGCTCACAATTTCCCCTCGTGTGGCATTTCAAAATCGGCTATTTTTATCTGATCACAACACAAGAAACCCGGCAATAATCATGACAAATTAATGGTCTTCTTGAAAGTGATAAAATATTCGGATTAATTAAAAATCATTTATTGACCTTCCTAAGAATGTAAGTGCACATCTAAACCCGATGTAGGATTTAGCAGTGTCTTGATATTCCCAATGTCTCGTACTTGTTTGAAGATAGTATGAGATATCCTTCCATGACCCCCCTCTTATTACTTTTCGCTTGTAAACTTCAGGATCATCTTCTGTTGCATCATACTTAAAGTTAGGGTTCAAATCATGCTCGTGCTGATAACTGTTTTCATGGAAAGCATCTTCGGTCCATTCCGAAACATTTCCAGCCATACAATATAATCCGTAGTCATTTGGAAAATATGCATCAGCTTTCACTGTATACTGACCACCATCTTCGGGATAATTACCTCTTCCAGGCTTGAAGTTAGCTAATAGACAACCTTTAGCATTTCTCACATAATATCCTCCCCATGGATATGGAGCCAACTCGTGACCTCCTCTAGCAGCATGTTCCCACTCCACTTCAGTAGGCAATCTAAATTCTTCTGAATTTGGCTCAGATTCACCTTTATATTTGTTCCAGAGCTTTGTTCTCCAATTGCAAAATGCCTTTGCTTGTTTCCAATCAACTCCGACTACGGGATAATCATCAAAAGCCGGATGCGAAAAGTAATTTCGAGTCATTGGCTCATTGTAAGAGTATCCGAAGTCTCTAATCCAACATAATGTATCAGGATAAATTGAAGTTTCGGCATCTTCTATCAATTCAGAACGCACTACCTGACCATAATCCTTGTAGGAGGCTGCTTTCTTCCAATTGACCCATTGGTATCTATAAATAAGCTGAGCTACATCTATTGCTCTTTCTCCATCAAATGCCATATCTCCTTGATAAAACATTTCATCGAGGGTTTCGTCAGTGTAATCCAACTCATATTCCCAATCTAATCTTTCATTACCATAATCATCTTCAATGAAATCACCCATAATCGTATGCGCTATAGAATCTCGTACCCAATGGACAAATTGTCGATACTCGTTGTTCGTTATCTCAGTATCATCCATATAAAAACCTTGAATGGAAACGGATTTTGGTCTTTGGACGTACGTACTAAAGATGTCTTGATCATTTTGACCGATATGCAATGTTCCGGATGGAATATAAACCATACCATAAGGATTTATTCCTCCCCAACTTGGACGGTCTGCCACTCCAGTCAATTGCCCTGATTCTTTTACCCCGCACGACGTAATGAAAATTACGATCGCAAGAATCCCAATTCTAGATAAAATATTTCTATTCATTTTGTTAAAGTATAAATAAAACATTAATTAAATAATGTGCCCCTGTCATTTTTTTAGACCCCCAAAGATAAGCCAGCAAATGAATAATCAAAAATTATATTTTGAAAATTCACAAAACAATAAATGTTTATAAAACTCAGCTTTTCTAAAACGATCATATTCATATCTTATTTTGCAATTCACCAATTTTTATTGAACCCCTCATATGTCAAAAATCCATATATAACAACGGCTCAGAGATATCTAGGATTATAAATGATCTTAGGAGGCTGTCCTGTTCCAATCAACTTTCTAAGATTGTAATTTAACAGGATCTCATGCGTTCCTTCGTGCCCTCTACGAAGTCCGGAAAGACCAATATCATAACTATAACTCAAGGTGTAATGATCGCTGATTTTTGTGCCGGCTATGAACACCAAAGCATCAAGCGAGCGGGAACTGTATCCTCGCAAACTAATACCACCAAAAATATTGCCATTAATTTTAAAAACAGAGGAAATATCAGATTGAATTTGGTTTAAATCTGTTTTAAGTAAGATACTTTGCATAAGTTCGATTTCCTCATTTATAGCAAAATTATATTGAAAAAATCCATTGATATGTGTTGTTTGGTTGAATGACGTCCGATCCAAACCAACTGTCGTAGTAGGAATATTGGCCAAACCTACTCCAAGCTGCATGGTCTTATTGTAAAAAAATGATCCCACATCCCACCGAACTCCTATTCCTCGATCCGTTCCTTCCAATAAAATAGGATCATTGTGAGAAAAACCTCCAACATAAATCCCCTCTGGAGTTTCGATTTGTTGACCGTTAATCGTCAGCTGGGTAATTCCCAATCTCCCACCAAAAGAAATCAAACCATATGGTGTATCCGTGATATAGTTATACGAGCCAGCAAGACTAGTTTGATTAAAAACCCCAAACGATCGACGTTCAAGCATGCCTCCTATCGCCCCACTCCAGATATACATGGGAATATGTGCATTCAATTGGATATCAGAAGGATTGGAAGGTATACCCTCCCATTGATTTCGATACATGAGGTTGGCACTCAACGAAAAATCTAAACCGGCAAAAGCCGGATTAAAAGCATATTTATTGAACATGACCTGACTGTACTGATTCTGCTGTTGCCCTCGTAATCCAAGGGAACATGCAACTAAGAATAACACTATATAATACTTGTGTTTCAAGAATCAGGAGGTGTTTCAATTAAATATCAAACGTCATTCGCACAAAAAAAGATTATTAAATGTAGAATAAATATAGATATGATGCCAGAATCAAAAGCACAAACTTTATTCAAGAACACTGAAATTATGATCAATGTCGTACGAAAGTGATTTCATTTAAATCAAAAATACAAAAGATTATAATCTTATTTCTAATCCATCATATGCAGGAAAAATATGATTTGGAAGTTCCTTTTCCCATTGCTTTGTTGGCCCCATTCTATGGCTAATATGTGTTAGATATGCTTTTTCGATCTCCATCTCAAGGATTACGTCTATGGCCTCTTGCAGATTGTAATGACTATGATGTGACTCTTTTTGTAAAGCACTTAAAACAAGTACTTTGGAACCTCGAATCAAATCTTTGCTCTGCTCACCAATGTAAGACGCATCTGTTATAAAAGTAAAATCCCCAAAACGATATCCGTAAACTGGAAGAGTACCGTGCATTACCTCGATCACCGTGATATTTAAACTCCCTATCCGCAAGATGTCCCCGGGATTCACATAATTCAGAGTAGCTCTGGGAGCCCCGGGATATGGGTTTTCTGTAAATACATACGAAAATCTACGCTCAATATCTTTCAAAACGCGAGGATGCCCATAGAATGGCATTTCTCTTCGTTGCATAAAGTTAAATGGTCTTATATCATCAAGGCCCACCACATGATCGTTGTGCTCATGGGTGTACAATACAGCATCCACACGTTTAAGACCAACTCTTAGAATTTGTTGTCTCAGGTCAGGGCCAGTATCGATAAGTACATTTACATCCTCCGCTTCTATGCATACACCAGATCTTAATCGGTCATCTCGACTATCCTTTGACATACAAGCATCACAATCGCACCCTATGACCGGAATGCCTTGAGACGTTCCAGAACCAAGGAGGGTAATTTTCACGTTTAAGCTACTTGTTTGATTTTAAATTCTTGACTCTTTAAGATCTGTTTGAAGAAAATTCTGCTCTTTTCGGATAACCGATCTTCCATTACTATAATCATGGAAAGTATGTCTAATAAGCAGTTGATACGACCTTCTGTATCAAAAAACTTATTCACAATCACAATTTTATTATTCTCGACAATACAATATCCGCTTTGAAAGTTTCCTTTTTCATAACGTATAGTATAATCTTGTTCTTGAAAAATTT
>JBCCVV010000266.1:0-9221 GCA_039194925.1 Bacteroidota bacterium | reverse complement strand
CATGAAGATATAGCCTGACTTGGTAGAATTTAGGAACGCTAATCATTGGGTTTAGATAAGGGATTAATCTGAACCGGAAACGAAGGTCAAACAAACATGCATTGTTGATTTCAGTCCGCATTAGTCAGGTTTAATTTCCTGAGTACCAATTTATTATGACTTTAAGAATGTAGATCTATGTAATTGTAAAACAGATGAGAATACCCCAATTAAATCGCGAACGACGTGATATTATTGGACAGTTGAAACAATTGTCAAATTCTTTTGATGCATCGAGTAAGTCGAGGAATATAAGGCTGTATTTCCATTCAAAATTGGAAAACCTGGAGATAGAATACGATAGTACGATTCTTAATCGCATCCTAAATAATGTTTTAACTGAATCAATTGAAGATGCGGCTAAAATTCATAATTACGTAATGCTTGCTAGTCGAAAATTCTTAGGTGATTTTAGTGTGCTGGAAATTAAGATTGAAAATGTAGAGACCGATAGAAATGCGCTGGATATACTGACGAAACATGAAAAACGCTATCAATCTCAGGAGTTGACTTTTGAATATAATGATGCGATTCATGAGTTTTTCGGTCAGGATTTCGACATGCTTGAGAAGACTGAAATATTTGTCTATCGCAGTATTGAGACCAATGCTGAGGCCATAATCTTAATACCTATTTTTAATAATCAAAAGATTGAGAATGGAAGATGGAATGTTCTGCAAACTGCAAACGAAGGAACAGCTGTCTCAGGCTCGAAAAATACAAGGACAACACCGCATTCTGCGGAACGAAACGATAAGAAGACAAAAGACTTACCTCTTATCCTGGTGATTGAAGAATATGCTGACCTTATGAATTCGTTAGAAAGTGTTGTTGATGATAAGTATCGTTTGGAGAAGGTAAGCACCGGTACGGAAGGCATCCTAATGGCTCATGAAATTAGCCCGGATATTATTGTGAGCGACGTGGTACTTCCGGATAAGAGCGGAATACAGGTTTGCAGAATCTTGAAAAATGACGAACGAACGAGTCATATCCCAATAATTCTATCTACGACAAAAGACAATACAGATTCTCGATTGGCAGGTTTTGGTGTGGGGGCGGATGCCTATATTATTAAGCCCATTCAAAAGGAAGAGTTACTCATTCGATTGAAAAAACTACTGGAACTCAGACAAAATCTCAAAAAGAAGTACTTTGATATTGCACTTAGCAAATTGACCATTGGGTCTCCGTTTCATAAAAACAGTGCGGAAAATAAATTCATAAATTCGGCGGTGAAGGTTGTCTCCGAAAACCTGAACAACGCAAATTTTGGTAATTCAGAATTGGCAAGAAAAATGACTTTGAGTGAGTCTCAATTAAATAGGAAAATAAAAGCTTTAACAGGCAAAACACTTTCCTTGTTTATTCGTGAAATTCGATTAAACCATGCTAAAACCTTGCTTTTATCCGATGATAAAAATATATCCGAAATAGCATACGAAGTAGGTTTTAATGATCCTGCTTACTTTTCAAGAACGTTTTCCCAGACCTTCGGCATCTCTCCCAGCAGATATAGGAGCCAAATGGCTTCGTAGGTGGGAAAGGTTTATGGTACACGGTATAAGGTCTAGGGTACTTTATATATATATTTGATTACCATGAACCATAGATTCTATACCCCCAAACCAGCACAATAAGAGAACGCCACGAACTCGTAGATTATGCAGTTCGTGGCGTTGGGGTCGCAGGGATACAAAGCATGTTGTGCTTGCTTTGCGACGAAAATGGATGTAGTTTTTCATACTCAACAGAAAAACTCCAAAAGTTCATCTTATTGGTGTCTTGCGTGTTTTTCTTTTGCAGCTTTGCTCGGAGATTCTATAAAGCAAATACAAAAGAACTACGAATGTGATGAAAAGCGGTACACTTAAACTCGGTTATTGGCGCTTCACACATCAGCAAGACTGAAATCTACAGTTCGTGACTCTTCACCTTTAATATTAAGGGGCGCTTCAAAGGACGTCGCTTTGAGATCTAATCGTAGATCAGAAGCTGTCTTTGCAATTTTGGGTAGAGGAATGATGCGATCAAAAAATATTGGAAACCATTTAAACGGATCACAAACGATGATCATATCGATAATAACACCCAAGGATTCTTCATATATGATGTTAGAATTCTTTTGGCTGAATCTAACTATTCATTTCGGAATCGAATCAAAATTAATTCTCAGATCCCTGTTATACTTTCATTATTTCGGCAATAGTTTGGATTAAATAGGTACGACCGGAAAAAAAGGATTGAATAATCACGGAGCTATTGGCTTATGGTGGTCAAACTAAGAATTTCTTCCATCTTCTATCATCTCAAAATGCAACTTTGGCAATACAATCTTATATTCCTGCTCTGATTCCTTATCATACCAATATACCAGATACTCAATGACGCTATCGGTAAGCTTATAACCATCGGTCCTAAATTTGTCCAACTTTTTTTCTAGGAACAACCTAGAAAAAAGTAAAACATTGCCCGAGTGTTTCAAGTCAAGTCCCGGAGCGAAGGAAGAATCAAATTGTTTGCCGCCCAAAATAAGGTGCTCTCCTGTTTTAAGTGTACGCGTTATTTTTTGCGAATACTTCAGCGAACCCAAATTAATGTCTTTGTGGCCCAATAATAGTTCAAAATGCTTTGGTGCTGTAAGCGTTTCATTATAGAATGTATGTTTTACAAATGCACTTTTTATCCGTTTGAAACGCGGGTCGTTGGTATGCAATTGCAGATTCTTTTTCGCTCGTGAGCATGCGACATAAAATAGTCTTTTGGATTCATCTTTATTAAATTGAAAATCATCCATTAGTAAATAAACATGATCAAATTCCTTTCCTTTTGATTTATGCATGGTAGAAACAAACACCACATCTTTGTCTGCTTCAATTATATTTTCCATTTTGATTTCACGGATATAATCATACCATTCTATCAATTCTAGTAATCTTCCATCGGCAAATGCATGTTCAAATTTTAGGATTACCTCCTTGCATAAGTCATAATGTTTACTGTCTTTATGCTGATTATGAAAATGGCGTTTTGCATCATTCCATACGCTTTTTGTTATCAGACCGGTAACATTTTTCTTCACCGTTAGATAATCCGTAAATGTTCTTAATTCCCATAAATTGGCCAGACTAAATCCTTCTAGACCAGCTACCAATTTGGATTTCAGTCCTGCATCCTTAAGAAAAGTATGCATCTTTAACGCTTCATCATTGGTACGGACCAAAACAGTCCGACTTCCATCAAAATCATCTTGAATCAATTTTTTGACAAGAGGCATTTCGAGATGACTTCCGTTGTAGCATATAATTTCGATTTTATCCGAATTTTCTTTTTGAACCGCTTCCAGAGGTTGCGATTTTAGTCGATCGGGAATATATTGCAACCATTGATTGTTGAAGTGGACGATGTTGGATCTGCTGCGATAATTTTTAACCAGCGTGTATGCTTTGTCTGCATATATAGATGAAAATTCTCGCATATATTGGTTTGATGAACCTCGAAATTTATAAATATTCTGGTCATCGTCACCCACAGCAATTACTCTTAAATTTCCAGCCACTTTTACAATGGTTTGAATCAGTTGCCACTCTTCCTGGTTTACATCCTGAAACTCATCCAATAACAATACGCTCTTATTTACGATGGAGCTGATGTCAATCTCTTCGTTTTCTATGGCACTTATACAATCTTTAATTACATTTTCGGATTTTTTCAGATCACCCAACACACCGAGAAGTTGAAAGCAGAAACCATGGAACGTTGTAATTTTTATGAAGCCGGCATATTCTCGCACAAGTTTAAAGGCCCGTGCCTTAAATTCTAAGGAAGCAGCCTTCGAAAAGGTCAGCATTAAGAATTGCTCGGGTTTGATATCTTCCAATAGGAGCAGACTGGCAATCTTATGCACAAGCACTTTGGTTTTGCCACTTCCCGGACCAGCCAGCACAAGAATGTTCTTAGATTTTCCATCTTTCACGATTTTGGTTTGATCGGTATCTAAAGTACCTACAATTTCTTTGAAGCGATTAGGTGTAAGTGGTGTTTGAATTTCTTCTTTTCGTCTTGGGAAATATTTCTTTAAAAATGCATCATATTCCAGGCTAAAATAATCGTTGACAAATGTCAAGGCAGATTGATAATTCTGTAATCTGCGTTTGGCATACTCACCCACAATGTGTATTTGCTGGGTTTTGTGATCATAATGAGTACCAATTTTTTCGAAATCGGCTTTCGTAAATAATCTTTTAGATCGATCTATATGCTCAAGGTTAAGTCGATTGTAGTAGACCATAAAACCACCTTCGAGTTGAATGGATTTAATCTTGTTTAGAAATAGTAAGGTCTTTTCGTACCTCTTTATATCGTGCTCTTTGATTTGACCCAGAAGCTGATTCTTATTTTTAACCTCCAACATGGAGAACCCAACAGGTAGAGATTTTTTATCTGGATTTCCGGTTTTATCTTCTCTGCTGTTTTGAAATTCTACCAACAAATTAAAAACATCTACACTCAGATCATGACGCCAGGAAATATCTTGTGCAATAATTTCGGGACTTTGGATGGTGATATCATAAAGATTTGTTTCACGGTCGACCCTTTTCTTTTTCATGAATCTTCTTATTTCCCTATAATTTAGAAGATTGAGAATGGCATCAATGGAACTGTTTTCCGTCCCGCTGTCAATGATGTTCTGGTTGAGTTGTCTTAGAGTAATTTTAGCGTTTTTTTGAAGCTGTTGGAGTAGCGCTTTTTCCAATTCCAAATAACGAGCCAAGATCTTCTTTGAGTTATTTTTGGATTGTGTCAAATTAAGAAATGCAGTTAAATCTCTGGCGTCCCCCAGGATTTCATGATCTCGAAGATGTTCAATTGTTTCACGAATAGCCAAAACGCTTACGGCCAACACCTCGGCCAAATAATCAATTCTACATTCTTCGTCTTTTACAATTCGTTGCAAAACACGGACGCATTGTTGCCGCTGTGGCTCTGTAAGAATACTGCTGGAATTGATGATTGTCAATGCCTTGTCAATTTTTGGAACCAATAGGCTATCCGCGAATACACTGGTACTATTCTGTGTTCGTTTGAGAAATCCTTGATTTTCCAGAGCTGCTACAGACATTCTTACCCGGGTTCCCAATTCTCTCAATTCTGTATCCCAACCTGCTTCCTTGGCGATTTCCAAAGCAGATTTACTTATTTTTTGATTCTTTCTAAACTTTGACAGATATTTTATCCCCTGCCAGATCTGCTGGATTTCTTTTATATTAAGCTTGGTCTGTCGCAAAAGGCTAAAGTGCTTATTGAGATCCGCTTCGTGGAATAGAACATAGCATCGTGCCTGAATATTCTCATTTCGACCGGCCCTCCCTGCTTCCTGAACGTAATTTTCCAACGAATCCGAAATATTGAAATGAATAACCGTTTTGACATCGTCCTTGTCCACACCCATACCAAAAGCTGAGGTGGCCACAATGATATCCTTGTTGCCTTCCATAAAATCGTCCATATTCACTTTCTTCACTTCTTTGTCCAATTGGCCATGAAAAAATGTGGATTCAAAACCTGCTTTATTGAGGGATTCATTGATTTCTTCAACTTTTTTCGTTCTCGCAGCATAGATGATTGTCGGCATTTCACATTTCGATAGCAAATTGATAAGCGTAGGCATTTTGCTAGCCGGGTTCTCAATGTCGATTACTTCATAGTGTAGATTGGTTCTGCTGGCCCGGGTGATGTATTCATCTAAGGTAATCTCCAGTTTATCCCTGAAGTACAGTTTTATGTCTTCGATCACCTGAGGTTTGGCGGTGGCTGTAAAGCATGATACCGGGATTCGACCGTACAACATATCCCCTTCCAAGGTGCGTATAAAATCAGCAATGTATAAATAATCCACACGAAAATCCTGACCCCATGAAGAAAAACAGTGGGCTTCATCGATTACAAAACGGGCGATGGATCGCTTTCTCAAAAGTCGCAAAATAGTACGTGACCGCAGTGATTCTGGTGATAGGTAAAGCAAGTGGATGTCTCCGCTTTCCACTCTTTCCAGTGCTTCTTGTCGCTCCAAAGGGGAAAGCAGACCATTAATCGCAACAGCTTTTGTTATGCTAAATCGATTTTCCAAATTTTCTACTTGATCCTTCATTAGAGAGACCAATGGCGAAATGACTACGGTAAGTTGTCGGGTGGCATCACCTTTCATCAAAGCAGGCAATTGGAAGGTGAGTGATTTGCCGCCGCCTGTAGGAAATACCGCAACAAATGAATCTGAACTCAAGCCTGCACGAACCGTTTTCTCCTGGAGACTAATCGATTCATTTTCGTCAAAACTTCGAAAGTCGGGATAGCCGAAATAGGTGGCAAGCGCCTTTTTAGGGTTTAAGTGGGTACTGCAGTAATCACACTCCTCCGGACTACAAGAATGAAATCTTAGGCGGTAAATTAGCTCTTGTGTTTTTGGATAGGTTTGACGCACCCAATTCGGAGAAATGGAATTGTTTTCTTTGGTGTTGATTAAGGCTAGTGCATAGGCCAACTCAATTGGATTTTCATGAATCATACGTGTCAAAGGAGCTCTTTGACAGAATTTTTGTTCAAACAGGCTTTTTATTTCATTTTCCAAATCGATCGGAGCTGTTTCGAAATTCAGCAACTGAAAAAAGCCAGAATAGGCATCTGCATCGTTTAATAAGTGAACAAAGATTTGTTGAAGTTTTGAACCCAATGCCTCAAAAGCATTCATTTCTTCCAATAACAATTGTCGTGTCAGTTTGCAGTCGGAAAGCGGATTGTTGTAGTCCGAATCGTTTACAATCTTGTATCCCTTGACAAGTTTGTGATAGGGATTATTGCTGAATAGGATCGGGGACCAAAGCAACGTATCAATGATAATTTTACCTTCAAAGCAAGAAGAGCCCAGTGCTTGCTTTAGCAAAGGGATATCGTGTGCTGCTATATTGTGACCGCAGATATATTTTGTTTGTGAGATCCATTGCTCCAGTTTTGTGATGTTGTTTTCGTGAAATTCATAAATCTGAAAAAGAGCTCCTATATCCTTGATTTTACCATCTTGGGTGGTTTCCAGGTCGAGGTATAGGATTTTGTTATTCATGGATTTATGAAATGCAGATTACTTAAAAATACTATTTTCAGATCATTCCAGCTAGTTCTTAAAGCGTTAAAACCCATTACTCATTTTGAGACTTTGATTCGAAAATTAAACGCTGTCCACAATGCTCAATAGCACCTTGACCTCTTTGAAAGCATTTGGAGAGCAGGTCTAGATCATTGGTATATTGAATGGCTTTTCTCAACAGTTCTTTTTCTTTATTGGACCATGATTCGTATGCTCTGAGATATTTGATACGCGATTGTACTACGTATTCTGCTAGGTTTTCGGTTTTGACAATACCTAACTCTTTCACTTTTTCTATCAACTGGTTTACTGCATTTTCAGATAGCCTGTTGAATTTTTCTTTACGGAAGAAATCAATGTAATCGTATGGATTGGGTTTTCTAACCTTTAAATTATTGCTTAGGATGTATTCAGAGAAAAAGTCTAAAAGTTGGCCTTGTTTATAAATAGGACGGTATTTTCCATAAAGCGGATGAGAAGTCAAATGAGTATTTTTAAATTTTCTAGTACCAAGAAAAAATCCAGCCAGGCTGTTTGCGGTGAACTTTTTATTATGTTCTTTGAAAAGATCAAGAGCACTTTTGATGTCATTTTCTTCTATTTGTATTTTAGAATCCTGAGCAGAAGAATTATTTCTTAATTGGTTAATTGCCACTTGTAATGCCCGGATCACTGCTCGTTCATTTAATACACTATCATTTGTGATGATTTCTCCTGTGGTTGGGGAACAACCTTCAGCCAAAGCTTCAAGAATTTGTATGGTTTTATTGAGGTCCACGTTAGATTAATTGGTCAAATAAATCATTTCCTTTGATAATTTCTCTTTTCGCATCTTCGGTCATATATATTGTATTACATCCAGGACATTGAAGGATATATTCATAATAGTAGTTTTGGTGGGGCTTGATTTTTTTAGTTTTCTTTCTTGTTTTTTTAATTACCCGGGAGTCACACTTTCTACATTTATCTCCTTCCTGATTAATCTTTCTTTTTTTTGCAGTTGGAAAATAATAACTAACCTTGGATTTCTCTTTTTGGGGCCTCTTTCCCTTCGATTCATAACCAACATCTTCTAAGAGATTTTCTGAATGAATTCCAAGATTTGCCAAGGCGTCACACCGTTCATTTTCTGGATGTCCTGAATGTCCTTTCACCCACTGAAATTCTACATTATAATCCTTAAGTACAGTCAACAGCTTATCCCACAAGTCAATATTTACGGCTTTATTTTTCTTATCTCTAAACCAATTATTCTTTTTCCAATTTTCTGCCCATCCATTGGTAATTCCATTGATAACATATTTGGAATCGGTGTAAACTTGTACATTGGATTTGGTCTTAAGTTGTTCCAAACCGAATATCACTCCCATCAATTCCATTCTATTATTGGTCGTGAATTCATACCCCTGGTAAAACTCTTTCTTGCGTCCTTTATACGAAAGTATTACCCCAAATCCACCCCTTCCAGGATTTGGATCTGCTCCTCCGTCTGAATAGAGTTTAATAGTTGGTATTTCGATCCATTTTTTCATTATTAATGTTGAATGTATGCATAGTCAAAGAAATAATAGGATAAAAAGAAACCAAGTATTCCATATACTATATTCTTTACCAATACATTTTTTGATATTCATACTACTTTCAGACATTATAATTTGCATCTCAAAGTTCATCACGGCTTGCACAACGTTCGCTACATTTTTTGTTAGCAGACAACAGCCTTGGTTCCCTTTATGACTACTCTATGTGTGTTGTGATGAAAAGTTAACACCATCTATTTTACTAAAACCTAAGTGCCGTAAAGTAGAATTAAATATACTAAATTTTAAGCGTGCAAATCTCATTCCTACCTCGGAAGAATTTAGCTGTTGAGCGGTGAATTGGGTAGAACTACGTAAAAATTACGTAAATCTACGTATGTGAAAAAGCAATTGATTTATAGAAGTGATTTAATACTACTTTGAGAGATTAAGGTAAAAAGAGAGAAATATGGATTTTTGAAGTTGAATAGTTGATTTTGAATTGTGAAAATTCTAAAACT
>JBCCVV010000265.1:0-9331 GCA_039194925.1 Bacteroidota bacterium | reverse complement strand
TTTCGAATACGAATTAAACATGTATGTCACTTTCCCACGCAAAAGCATCTTGCACAGTACCGTATGATCCGAGTTATTGTCGATAGGAACATCCGGGGCAGTATTTTCACCTGGAAAATCCAGAATATCGAATTCATTGGCAATAGAGTCTTCATTCGACTTAATGGAGAACACGACTTCCTTTACAAGGCCGCATAGCGTAGATGGATGCAACTCAACCTCCATTCCGTTATGATCCACAACAATGACGTCCTTATCCTTGGTATTACTGCCTTTGAGTGTTTCGACATAGAGAATATTGTAGTAGTTTTCAAAAGACAGATGTTCCGGACAATCCTTGAGTACAGCGTCAAAGTCAACGTATATTTCATGGGCGAAATCCAATTTCTGCAGTGCTTTGAAATACGTCTTAAAAAATGTTGTTATTGGATTAAAGTCATTCCAAAACACAGAAAAAATGCCCAGATCATCGTTTGTTAAATACTCTGCTGCAATCGACAAGTGATCCCAGAAATTTTCATTTTTTAGATTTTCAAAAAGCAGTAAGTTTCTATCAATATTCCTTAGAGAGAAAAAATCTCTAATGTTATAGACATCTTCCGACGTCAGCCAGTTATTCCGGGGCCTGTCACCAGAGACGTTACGAAGCTCTTCAATTTTCTTTCGGATCAATACAAGAGATCGTTCCGCTTCGTTTACGTCGATTGTCTGATACTGATAATACCCCACCATAATAGAGATCAGAAGATCTTTTATACTACAAAGCTTAATTAGCACCGGACGAGCACCCCGATTACTATCCTTATCGTGTTTTACAAATCGGGTCAAATTGGCAGTTGATTCTTGGCCGCCACCTGGAGGACGAATAAATTCCGCGAAATCCAGGGTCCGGTCTCTTTTCGCATCGTAAACAACAAACTTATTATCAGAAGATTTCAGAAGATTGGTAACCATATTTGATTTTCCGGACTGACTCGCCCCGAAAAGAGCCAGTGCCGGTTTTGTCTCCAAATCCGGCAACACCTTATTTACTTCTCTTCCGTATTTATTCAACCGTCTTATGCTGACATCAATATTGCTAAGATGCTTTGGTTTTGTTCGAGCCCATTTCTTACTGTTGGTGATAAATTTGGAAATGGCATGAGCATTTTCATTAAATTTTTCCTTTAGAGATGCATTATTTCCACTCATTACAATCGATTTTAGTTTACGGGAGAGGTATTCAGACCAATAAAAACACCCTGATCGAGCCAGTACCCTTTTTCATCGTCAAGCGTGACCAGAATCAATTTTAAATGCCGAGTATCCATATCTTCTCCATTTTCCCTATTTATAATTTTAGATATTTCCAGCTGCTCCTTGCTATTCTTAAGATTTCGAGACAATTCTACATCATATACATTTCCAAATCGCCGCTCTACAATGTTGATTAAATCTGAATCATCCATATGCTGGTATTTACCATGCTTTTTTAATCTGGCTTTTTCGTAATCTCTGTTTTTGGCTATCGTATACAACTTCCTTGCAGGATAGGTATGATGTTTTAACTGTTTCACACCAAGATCAAAAGGGAATTTGTCCACCCGAATAGTTACTTTTTCCTGTGATTCCTTGAGCAATATATCCGGCACACCATTTTGATAGCTGTCATATTTACCTATATTATTTGCTGTAGATACCAGCTTTTTCTTCAAGAGACGGGTATCGATGGTTACCCCAAGATCACCAATCTGCTTTCCTCCCAGCAAATAAAGCATGGCACCCGTAGCCACAGTCGTTTTTGCATCTTTGAGCGTTCCTTTAATGCTCGTAGGACACCACGTACCAATATTAAAATTAGAAATGGAGATCACGCGATCCGGTGTAGAAGGCATGTAGTTGATCAACATATTCCGAATATGGGGAATGGCTGAAGGCCTTCCGGATAAGAGTATCAGATCTACTTCCAGAGCAGATGAAATGATCGATATTTGTCTAAGTAATTTGCTAAAACAGATATCAATAACCTTATTCAGTTTCGATCTTGAAGCAGTCCATTTTATCTCTTCAAAATTGAACTTCCCTCCAAAATGTTCATTCAAATATTTTATGACATCAGGATTGGGATACATGTCAGAGAAAATATCTTCAAAACTGAATGTCTTTTTATCCAAATGGACGCTTTCGGTTAAAAATGAGAGATATTTTAACACCACTGGCACTAAGAGCTGATTCACTACCGCCTGCTTGTAAATAATGTGCTGATTGCTTTTAAAATGCTCCCCAAAAAAGAATACGATCTTACTCGTCACATCCTCTACTTCATTCTGCAGGGCGTAATATTTCAAAATCCCAACCTCGGCATCAAACTCTTTTCCGTCTTCCTCACCATCCAATAGAATTTGCTGAATTATCATTCTTATGATTTCATCGCCAGCTACATTAAACGTTTCCCAAAAAAGAGGATCTGGTGTAAGTGTGGAGGTGTTTATGCTGTTGATTGCATATTGACAAATCATGAAATCCGTAGTACCTCCACCAATGTCGAGGCTGGCTACGGTCAAGGTTTTCTCCCCATCCCTGGATTTACCATAGACATCGAAATACTTTTCAAAATCATTATTGTATTTCACGACTAACTGGCCATAGATGAAGACCATTTGACTCGTTGTCGCTTCGTCGTATATCCAGTTTTGCTTTTCTTCATAATCGCTGTCTCCTAACTTGATATCATTGGAGCTGGGAATTACTCCAATATTCGACCATACCGTCTTTTTGCCCGTTGCCGTCTCATCTTCGTGCAAGGATGGTAAGTCTTGTGTAAAATCGCTGAAATTAAAACCTGACGATTGAGGTTTATTTCGTTCTACTTCCTCATCAATTTTTACATAAAAGTTGTGCAGTAATTTAATCGCATTTTCAACCGATTCCTTCATCTTCAGTTGTTCAGCCTTGGCCATTGCTGTTGGACAAGTAATAATTATGTTTCTGAGTCTTCTTGCCTTGCTTATTCTTCCTTTATTATTTCGATATTCATCCGAATTAATCTGAGTGTAGAGGTGAAGCAGTATTTCAACAACAACAAATACCATCATCGCAGATCTGGAATAAAAAGCTCTGGAGTTTTGAGTTAGTTCTTTCGAAAACTTGCCATCAATAGTAAGATGTTGAGTAAAATATTTATAAGACACTTCTCTTCGAGCCGGACTTTTAGCATATTCCTCTTTGCTCTTAATGTACTCCCACGGATCTTTACTTGGATTGGTATCCCACAAGTAGCGTTTTGGAGAGGACATCGTATTTAAAGTCTCATTTCTGGAATGGTTGGCGATATCATATTTATTCAATAGCGCACTGGCCTGTCCTCCGAGCCTCACTATGCTTGGCCAATTAAAAATTTCGCTGTACTCCGGAATGGTTATATCACCAAACTTTTCTTCTGCGACTACCAGTCTCATATCGAAGGGATCCTGGGTGAAATTAAATGGGTTTTCCAGATCGAGAAGTTTAAGTTTTTCCAATCTGTCGAATTCAACATTGCTTTCATCCGTAGACTCGAAGATCAAACCGCAGGTTCTTGAGTTGCCAATATCCAAAACGAAGTCTACAATTATATTTTCATCATTTTTATTGGGAAAGACCTCAACTTTAGGCGTTGTTTCTGACTTGGCGAGATTTGATACCATATAGAGGTACTTCGCAATGTGCAACAATGGAGCTTGTTTAGGAGATTTCTTGGAATTTGATTTCGCTTTAATAGTATCCTTAATCCAATCATACTTGCTCGTAAAGTTGAGCAGTTCGACGTCCCCCTCTGGAATTTTATAGAATCGACGATTTTTGCTTGAAACCAATAAAAGAGAATTATCACTGCTCCCTGAAGAGGTCATTGTGTCAAAGGCAAAAACAATATTGAATCTCAAAATTTCATCCTCCTCCTGATTTTCTGTAGTAGGTGCGGATGGAAGTAATACTTTCATTCGCCCCCACGCTATCGGTCCAAAGGAATAGTCAAGAGTCTCGCCATTGTATTGATATTTAAAAAATGGACACGGCAGCCATTTATCCTCAAAGAGTTCCAAACATTCTCGGAGATCATTAATTTTTAAAACTCGCTTTATAAAATCATCGGGATTATCATCTGATTCAATCGTATCATCTTCATTGTAATGCTCAATCAAATTCCAGTTGATACGATGGGTATCTACTCTGCCATCTTCTGTATAGCATCCGTTATCCACCAGGCTCTTTTTCGTAAACACTTCTCCGTCTACCTTTTCGCCTTGTTCGATCGTGGTATCATATTCATCTGTCAACAAATTTTTTCTTCTGTTCTGAACAAAGTATTGAGTCCTCAAACTGTTCTTTTCTATTTCGAAGGATTGTGTGATGAATTGTATACCTGTATCTTCAATAAGAGTTATCATTGTTTTTCCGTCTTGTAAAGTCCGTTATTAAAAACTTGCATGAGGTCATAAGCAATGCCATGATCCCTAACCAATGAATTGAAGAATATAGCTACGTTCGTTCAGGTCGAATAATTTGTCTGTGCACATACCTGCGCATGTGATCTTTACACATGTTTTGGGGTACTATTCGCGATTAAGTGGATTAGAATTCAGGTTACCTATATCATTAATTCTAATCAACGAGATGCTCACAGAATACACATTTGGTATAATCTAAAACGACAGCCTTCTTCTTTTGAAACTGTATGCCAGAATTTGCAATTAGCGATAACTTTCAACATTCAATTGGGATTTAACTAAATCTGGTTAATCATAAATTCAATTTAGGGTCAACCTTACAACCTTAATTGCTTCTCTCGAAATGTACTAAGCCGAAATGAATATATTATAACGCGAACTTGTATTTCAGTAGATTTACGCAATTTTTCCGTAAATCTACGTATGGGATTTACGTAGATTTACGCACATCAATTCTGAATCATGCAATACCCCTTCTCACCTAAATATTTCGATGCTTTTTGAATACCTTTTTATTTGAAATTATAGGTCACAGGCATTGATTTTACGCAATACGAATATTTATAAATCATGTACAATCTTCCAGCACGTTTTTTACGAAAAATCCATAGCGCGTAGCATTTCCCAGACACGACTAACACCTAAACAAGATCACAAATAACTCATTATCAATAGTTTAAAAATAAGAAGCAATACATAAAGAGGATTAAAAAATCAAGAAAAGACCAATGAGTAGCAATGTAGAAGATCTCAATCTTGTAATCCCTAAACTTGGAAAATTTCTCTTGAGGTCTTACGGTGGTCTTGCCTCTTAGGATCGGGTACTCAGCAGTAACTGTACTTCAATTGAGCTTGATGAATTTTGGTCTAACGCTTAGAATTGTTGTTTCAGGTCTGCGAATGAATTTCAAAAGCCAGAGCAGGCATAGATTAAACCATTTTAAAGGATAATTTATCTGACTTTAAACTTGTCGGGACGACAGGATTTGAACCTGCGACCGCTCGGCCCCCAGCCGAGTACTCTACCGGACTGAGCTACGTCCCGATTTGGTAGAATCTTTTGTATTCACTTGCTCTGGTCTCTTTCAATTCTAATTCACTCTGCACGACCGTCACGCCATCGGCGTGATACTCTACCGGACTGAGCTACGTCCCGATTTGGTAGAAATTTTAGTATTCACTTGCTCTGGTCTCTCTCAATTTTAATTCACTCTGCAAGACCGTCACGCCATCAGCGTGATACTCTACCGGACTGAGCTACGTCCCCATCTGGTAGTACGAAAAGCAAAAATAATAATATCAATGTGATATCTTCTTCTTTATTCTATTAATTTTAGATCTACCGCTATGTACTGCTATCTGCCCGGTGACAGAATCATTTTTATGCAAATACGAGCAAAAAAAGCACCTGTATACAGTAGCTTCACAAACAAACCTACTCTACTAATGATATAAAGTACTGAAAAACTCTATACATTAAAAGGTTGTAACTAGGGCAGATGCACCAAATTGAAATAGTGAAAAATCCAATTTGAAAACCTGACACTTACAAATAGGAATATTTATCAATTTAAAAAATCATATTTGTAGAATGTTGATTAACGGTAATCAAAAATTTTGACGCGTTTGCCTTAGGTTGTAACCGCTCCATTAGATATTACGCATTTGTTTTATCATTTTTAATCTAGATGATAAATAACATCGTATTTTTTAAGTCTTTATTACATCTTTCAGAGTAATTCGTTTCGTCCTCTATTTTATTTAATTAGATAATTTTGTTTTTAATCATCTAAAGATTATGTCATATTAATCCTATGTATGTGTGTAGGTTGTTCTTAATTCAGGGTGTTTAATATCAATTGCAATTCGCAAACCAAGAGGCAGAAATGAAACTCAGAGAAGTTATTATTATTCCATTGCTTATCCTTCCGTTTTTTTCCTTCGCACAGATAGAACTCGAAGAGCATACCTTGTATGGTTGTTCTTTTATCATTCTTCCTGAAATCGAAGGCACGGGCTTATCAAGCGACCTTTATTATTATCAAGGAGCCTTATCTGATAATCAAATCTATTATCCAGGGGACACCGTATTTTTGTCCACCGGACTTTTTGCCTACGATGCAATCAATGGATGGGAAGAATGTCTCACAACAGTAATTTTGGAGCGTGAACCGATCTTTGAAATGGAAGATACAGTATGGTATTGCAACCTAGGAGTATTACCAAAGCCAACCGGTGAATACCTAACCATCAATGCTACCTATTTTACCACAAATGACTATTCAGGAGATGGGCTTTATCCCGGACAGACAATAGATCAAAGTGGGTGGTATTTTCTAAGAGATGGATATGAAGATTGTTTCGTCTACGATTCCATCTATATCGGTATTTCCCAACCCATCTATATCGATGAGCTTACGGATACATTAGTTTGTCTGGAATATATTGTTCCGGACTTATCATCAAAAACGAACGGAGACAAAATACGACTACACGATGATTTAGGGAATACGTATGCTATCGGTGATGTTATTACTGAAAATACTAATCTTCATTTAATTAGCTCCAATAATGCCTGTTCATTCTCCAAAGAATTTAGAGTTAGAGTGTTTGATGGTATCTTTGATGACATAAAGGATACCACACATTGCGATAATACCCAGTTCAATAATCCGTTAAACCGGTATCACTTTTTACCTGGCTTTTCAGACTCCTATATACGTGTGCTCAACAATGATTTTTCAGTGACGTACATCATAGACTACCAGCTGGATAATACTGCATGTTCATTTCAACACAGTTTTACGGTTGTGAATGCTTATAAAAACAATCCATTTCCAAGATGTATGTCTGATACATCTTACCTCTGCAATACGGGAGAAATTAATATGAATCAATATGTAAGATATTACGAAACCCTGCAGTCCGAAACTAATCTTCAATTTTTTAATACAGCTGGTGATCCAGTGGGTTCAACGTTCAATACCCAGGATATAATTGGCTCCCCGATGGAAATCTTCATACATGGCATAACAGTCCCCGAATGTTTCGATAGCACCCAAATCTTCAAAACCGTATTTATTGTTAAGGAAGATTGTAACATTCAAGATTTTAATGACACTATTCGCTGTGCAGTACCAATAGGATGGTCTAAAGATGTAAAACTAAGATTACCTTACAGAACCAAATTGTATGATCATGAATTCGAGCTTCTCAATCAAAGCAAATTTGCATCGTATATAGAGGTTGGCTCCAATACATTTTACCATGTGCTGGAATATTACGACGGATCACTTGACACATCCACACACCATATTGAATATATCGAAAATCTAGAGACCTATCCCATCCAAACTGACTTTGGTTCCATTTGCTTTGGTGATTGTATAGAATTGGAGTACGAATATATTAACCCACAAGACACGATAGGCGATTTTGTTGTCTGGGAAATGGACCTCTTCTCTGTACAAGGGGATCAATTTATAGAAACAGTGTATGCTTTCAATGATTTTTTAACCATTTGCTTCGATCAATCCTTGGATGAACCTGTGAGAAACATCCATACCGTAGAGCTCGAAAATCACGAGTACTACATTGTGGAAGGTGAATTAGTACAGAACGGTTTCTGTATTAAAAATGATGTTGTGGATACTATATATTTCAATACACTCTTTAATAATTCAAGGTTTATCGAAGATAACTTATGTCCAGATGAAGAAGTGGTTATTAATCAAGACACATTCAACATATTCAATCCTAGCGGTAAGGTTTTGATTGAAAACGCAACAGCTAATGGATGCGATTCCATTATAGAAGTCAATCTGGAATACGCCATTCCTTCAATTCGATACATTAATGAAATCTATTGCGACACCAATCAAATCATAGCTATCGGCTGCGAAATATTTGACCATATGAATACATCCGGTACTGTAATATTTGAAAATGCCTCAGCTAGTGGCTGTGATAGCATCATTGAGATAGAATTGATCTATTCGACACTTGAAATCATCAGTGAAGTGATAACTTTTTGTGAAGGAGATACCATCAATCACTTCGGTATTCCTATATATCAAAATGTTACCCTTTTCGATACCATTTCTAATCAATTTGGATGTGACAGCATAGTAGAAATAAATGAATTTATAATGCAAGATAGCCCAATGCCTATTCCATATGAAATTGAGTTCAATTGTGACTCCCAAAGTTACGACCTGGCTATTAATGAATCATACCCTATTTTACTGATAGATAATTCTGCTATTACGAACGATCAAATTTCAAACATCACCGAAAGTAATCTTACAATTCAATATGGTTTTAATCAAAGTTGTCTGAACAATGAATTAATAGAACTTTCATTTCCAGATGATTGGAATATTTATTTGGAGAATTTTGTGGAGGCTCAAAGGACGGAAGAAGTAATATTGAGTTTTGATACAGAGCTTGCTTCTCCTATTATAACCTGGTCTCCTACAGAAATACTATCCTGTACCGAATGTCCATCCCCTACTCTTCTTATCAATCAATCCACTACCGTCTTTCTGCAACTAACTGACGAATTGGGGTGTAGCAAAACAGATACGATAGTCATTAATTTCACGGATAACAACATCATCTCCATACCCAATGTCATAAGCCAGTCCTCTATCCTGGATAAAAACGGAAGCTTTCATGTAATTTCTACCAGAGATGTGATTTATGATATGGTCATTTATGATCGATGGGGATCACAGATATACAAGGCAACCGATATACTCAGTAATGATCTTTCCTCAGGATGGATTCCATCAAAAAAATATACCTCAGGAATATACGTCTATTTGATCGATTTTCATGACCCTGATATTGAACCCAGATACGGG
>JBCCVV010000264.1:0-9334 GCA_039194925.1 Bacteroidota bacterium | reverse complement strand
CGTCGAGCCAATGCTTTGCCTTCCGCTTCCTTCAGCTAATACCTCACGATATCAACCTTGCAGTTCGGCTAATACTTCCCCTTGTCGGGCGTATAAGGGACTTGAACCCTCAAGTGTGTGCGACATGCCAGGCGCACCAAGAAAAAAGAGCGCCATCCAATTGAATTGCGCTCTTGTTATTCGTTTTTGCTCTATTACAATTCTTCTTTAATCTCTCTGCAACTTTGAGATCAACCGCAAAAATTCTACATAAAGCCATACCAGAGTAAATAATAACCCCATACCGAAGTACCACTCCATAAATTTTGGCGCACCAGCTTGTTCTCCTTTTTCAAAATTGTCAAAATCCAATAGAAGATTCAATGCAGCTATTCCTATAATTACCACGGTGATTCCAATTCCTATCGCACCGCCTTCATGGATGTATGGAATTTGAAATCCTACAAAGTGACCTATCCAGGATACCAGATACAGCAACATTATAGCACCAACAGCCATTGACACACCCATTCTAAATTTCTGTGTCACAGGAATCAAACCAGAACGATGTACCATCAACATCGTAATTAAAACACCTACGGTAGCTGTAACCGCTTGAATAATTATACCTTCAAACATATGGGCATATACAGCAGAGATCGTTCCTACAAAAAGTCCCTCCAGCAGCGCGAAAATCGGAGCCGTGATGGGTGAATACTGTGGCTTGAAGCTGGTAAAAAGGTATACTACGAATGCACCCAGGGCTCCAACGGTCATAAATATAGAAAGTGGATTGGTATAGCTGTAAAGGGCAACGACAAGCATCACCATCGTAAGCATTATAGTTTTATTCACAGCGCCGGACACGGTCATGGTTTCTTCCAATATGATACCTCCACCTCGATTGTCATTTCCATACATGTCACCATCAAGCGTCTCGGCTTTTGCCTTTGCTATGGCTTTCTCACTAAACATTGGGTTGTTTGATCTTCCAAATTTCATAATTTGATTTTTTAATTGATTTTAAAGTATGATTTAATAGCTTTTTCTTTTAGAAATGTGATAATACATAAAATATTCCTGTATTTAATGATTAAAGTCGATGGAAAATTTTCCATCGACTTTAATTTCTTTACTCTTTGCAGATAATTAATTCTTAGAAGGGCTTTTTAGCATATGATAAGGTTAAGCGTAGCGAAGATGATTCCATTACCATATGAAGGGCAAGTAAAATTATACCAGATTGGAATATCAAAGGTGAAGGGTATACCGGGTTGACCACAGGCATAAGCCCCCGCATTGAACTCCAAATACCAACTATAGGGCCCCGTCTGTTGTAACGAACAAATATATTGAGAATTTCCAGGTAGCGTAATTGTCCCTTGTGGCGAATAAAATGGACAATCGATTGATGTAATTTCAATATGTGCTCCAATGCATGCATCGCTTGATTCAATACATTCAGGCTCGCACGTCCCACATGTATTACAATTATTAAAATCTTGTTCAGCAGTCATGGTACCCCTCTCAGTTCTAACAAATTCTAAGACTTCAGTAGCGTCTAAGACTTCCATTGATGGTTCAATCACTTCTTCTGAAGAAATAGGCGTAGTAGGTGTTGCATAATTAACAAATAAAGCAAGTAAAATAGGAATAGAAAAATTGTACATTTTCATAAGAAAAGGTTTTGTGATGAATTAATGAATTGATTCGTTGAATTGGTAAATGTAAGTCACTACACGTAGTGTACGAATGCCACTAATTACAACTGCATAATTGATAAAATACCACGATATCAAAATTTTCAATTGTTTCAATATGTCATTCGCAATATTCAATAATCACCATTTTGAGTATTGAATTGCTTACACACCATAAATAAAGCCGATAGAACATTTCAATCGGCTTTATAAGTTATAAAGTTTCTAATTGAATATGACTAAAGAAGGCTTATAAAGCAGACCTCTCTAACATATAATAAAGTTGACACTTCCAGTAATAAGTGTATTGCTTGTGGTTGGACAAACATAGGTGTAATGGATTGGAATGTCAAAGGTAAATGGTGTATCAGGTTGACTGCATGAATAAGCAACAGCATTGAACTCCAGATAAAATGTATAGGGTCCAGTCTGAGTCAATGAACAAATATATTGGCTAAACCCAGGCAGAGTAATGGTACCCTGCGGCGAATAAAATGGGCAATAAATTGAGGTGATTTCAATAGTAGCCCCAATGCATGCGCCGGGTGAGTCAATACATTCTGAGTCACATGATGCACAGGTATTGCAATTGGAAAAATCTTGTTCAGCCGTCATAGTGCCTCCCTTTTTTTTGCCTGTGTCATAAATAGCGTCCATAACCTCCGCCGAAGGTTCCAACACTTCCGATACATCAGTACATGTTGTAGGTTCTGCATGATTAACAAATAAAGCAATCAGGATCGGAATAGCAAAATTGTAAATTTTCATAAGATAAGGTTTTGTGATGAAAGAATAATTGGGATTGATCTCTTAGAATAGATAAATGTAATTTACAACAAATAGTTTACGAATGCTACTAAACAGCGTATAACCATTCGATACACCCAACAATAACAATATTTACTATTAATTATTACTGATAAGTCAAAATATTCAATGAAGTGATTTAACCGAACCGAAGAAATTTATATTCTACTCATAACGCAAACCCCACGTACAAAATAGATCCCACTCTGCATTACTACCACATTTCAAAAGTACCATGTCAAAGCAAGCACCGTTGTAAAATCATCGCTTTAATAGCCTCAAATGAGATACACTATCAGTAACAACAACTACCACTCCACCCTCCATCCCAAAATAGGGATCATACCCAATTGTCTTTGTAATCTGGATTCATTGAAAAGCGCATCATAGAAGAAAAATGCATCATTTTCTCTGCTCATGACATTTTGAATGTCCAGGGAAATGGTCGAACGTTTACTTGGCTTGTATAGTATACGCAAGTCCATTCGGTGGTAATCTTCCAATTTGGTTTGGTATTGATTCTCAAAACTGTAATTCGTATACCCCCAATTAAAAGAACGCGAAAGATCTACCAAATTTTGACGGGCACCCCCACGATGATGAAATGAAGCAGAAATACCAAATTCCTTCCCATTGCTAAACTCCCAATTTTTGGTAAGGTTGAAATTGAATATATGCCCATAATCCAAAGGTGCTTTGGTGCTTTCTTGTGCTCCCAAATGCTCAGAATCCATCAAGGTCAAATTACTCATAATTCCGACACCACCAACATTCTTCACTATTGAAAAAGAAAGTCCATAGACCTCTGCCTCACCTGTTCCTTTCAACATGACAGGTTCGAGACTTCTTTCTAAAGGAAGAATATCCAGGTTTTCAAATGCCGAAAAGGCAAAGGATCTTGTACTAATTGGCAAATTAGATATAGCATGATAGAATCCAGATACCGAAAAACCTTTAAGGCCAATATTCACTTCATAGTTATTCCCTTTTACAAAATCCGGTTCAATTCCATAGATCAAGATCTCAGGTTGAAAAACTTGAGAAACTCTCGAAAATCGAAGACTGGAAACAAATCCTGAATGCGAATATTTCAATTCGCCTTGCCCCATCGCATCGATTAGCTGTTCGGAAGAAATCACACTTTGCATGCCAACTCTTGCATTCACACTCAAATGATCAGAAAGCGAATAACTTGAATAAACAGATGGAATAAGATGCAATGCCGTACGATCCAGTTGTTGTACATCTAAACCCAAGAACTCCTCACTAGGATAGTATTTCTCAAAGGAAATCACATGTAAGTAAGGTTCAAACGTGAATCCCAGCTTCCACTTGTCCCTCCTTCGTGAATAATCGTGTTTAGAAGCGATCAAAATTTCGTCGCTGTCATACTCCGTTTCCGTGGTTTCGCTACTAGAAGGATTAAAGGATGTACGACCCGTCGAGTTTATGCTAATGTTCAGTGTGTTTCGAAAATCGACCTCATCCCTTGTACCGTTGTAGGATATACCTGTTACAATATTTAGTGAGTAGTAATCCGTCTCCAACAGGTCCTTGAACTCTTCAGGCTGTTCATTCTCTTCCAGAGACTCTTTTACATTGCTATTATACCCCATTGAAAAATAAGTAGACAGTTCGTCACCGTTTGCCAGCCACTTGCTGTACTTCCCCGTAATATCTTGATAATTGATCACTTCACCACCAAAGTCCAATCCAAGCGTTGTCAGCAACCCAACCGTAGAATATCGATAATTAAGCAAAAAACTACTCATACCATCGTCCGCCATCTTATCCATACCAACCTCCATACCAATAAGGCTAAAATTCGTATTTACCGAGTTTTGAAATGGGTTTCTTAATCTCATGTCAGAACTTGCAGAAATCGCATCCAAACTTTTGCTTGAGGGATTCCCATTGAATTCCAAACTACCAATTGCCTGACCGCTAAACATATTCACCCCTCCTGAAGATCGAGCCGGAAAATCTGAAATCGTTCCCGCATTGCCCAAATGATTAGGGTTTAAAATTCGAGCTCCATAGAGTGACCATCGATGATATTGTGCGGGCATGCCATGATAAACCACAGAATTGGCTTGATCATTTACCGTACTAATTCCAGGGAACTTGATCAATAAGCGCGTAGGGTCTTCTAATGCTCCTGCCATCGTCAGGAATTGCTTCCGACTCAAAGAAATAGAATTATCATCTCGAATCAACGTTGAGTAGATCTCCACATCAGAAATCTGATCAGCCATCGGCAACCTAATCGAATCACTGGATTCTTGCGCAAAAGCACCCATTGAAGCCAACATAAATATCAGTACACCAAACCTTTTGGAATGAACTGTTATGCTTTTTTGGATGAAAGAAGTTAAGATAAACGTGCAGAACAAATTATATGTATTATCCAATGTTATCAACCGTTTTGAACTACCTTCCTTGATTTTAAATATCCACACAAGACTCCCGATCACTCTGCCATTCGATAATTCAACAATTATTTACTCCCTTTTCGCTCTCTTCTTGATCGATCCGTTCTCTCCAAAGCATTTTCTCTACTCTCATGATACTCTCTTCTTGTCTTAACAATGTCTAAGGCAGTATAAATTGCACTTCTTAAAGAAGATTCATCTGCGGTATTTTTACCCGCAATATCATAAGCCGTTCCGTGATCCGGTGAAGTACGTACGATGGGAAGGCCAGCTGTAAAATTAACACCATTGCCAAAAGACAGGGCTTTGAAAGGGATCAACCCCTGATCATGATACATTGCCAAAATCGCATCAAACTTCCGAAATTGAGAAGAACCAAAGAATCCGTCTGCCGAATACGGTCCCATAATCGACATTCCATTTTTCTTAGCCTGAATAATGGCTGGTCTTACTTCTGTCTCATCTTCACTACCTATAGCACCATCATCACCCGCATGTGGATTCAGGCCTAGCACAGCAATAAGTGGCTTTTCCAAACCAAAATCCTGCACCAATGTCTTATGAAGAATATTCAACTTTCGTGTTACTGCCTCTTTTGTGATCAAACTCGACACATTGGCAATTGGTTCATGATTGGTAACTAAGGCTACCCTTAATGAATCGCTTACCATCATCATCAGGCTATTCGAACTCTTGAACTTGTCCGCTATAAATTCGGTGTGTCCAGGAAAAGGAAAATCGGCCATTTTCATGGCATTCTTGTTAATCGGTGCCGTAATAATTCCATCAATATGATGATTCTGAAAATCACGAACCGCTCTATCCAAGGCAATATGGGCAAATTTTCCAGCTTCCTTTGTCGCTCTTCCCAATTCTATATTTGCTGTTTCATCCCAGCAATTAAGTACATTGATTCGATTATATTTAGCAGAATTTGCGTTCGAAATGCTCGAAAACTGAAAATTATCACTGTCGACAATGTTTTTATGATAGGACAACACCTTAGAAGACCCATAAATAATTGGCGTAAACTGTTTCAACATCCGCTCATCGCTCAACGCCTTGATGATCACTTCAGGACTTACTCCATTTATATCACCAATTGTAATACCTAATTTGAGTTTACTCATTTATCTATTTTTGAAGGATTTTGTCGCAACAATCCATGCAACAAAACACTTTAATTATCAATCGAAAAGCTAAGATAGTTAAAGAGATTGGAAAGATTGATAAGATTGGAGAGAATGGAAAGATTGATAAGATTGGTAAGATTCAAGATATTGTCCTTCCGAGCATAGCCGTGGAATTAAAAAAAGTTCTTCTAAGCGAAGTCGAAGCATTTAGAGGGTGATAGTTCATTTTTGTATAAATATTCCCAGGTAGAACTCTACAATTATTAATTATTCATTTTCAATTATTAATTACCTTTGCAGTCCCTTAATCAAATTAAACCGAGGATTAATCTTCCTCACAAAAAACAACAATGAATAAAGTATATATTGTATCATCAGTAAGAACTCCAATGGGCAGTTTTGGAGGCGCATTATCCAAATTATCCGCTACCCAATTGGGAAGTGTCGCCATAAAAGGTGCATTGGAAAAAGCAAATGTAGAAGCCGCAAATGTAGAAGAAGTCTATTTTGGAAATGTATGCAGTGCAAACTTAGGTCAGGCACCGGCAAGACAAGCAGCTTTGGGTGCTGGGATAGGCATCAACGTACCCTGTACTACGGTGAATAAAGTATGTTCTTCTGGCATGAAATCAGTAATGCTTGCAGCTCAATCCATTATGTTGGGGTATTCGGATATTCAAATAGCTGGTGGAATGGAGAGCATGTCAAATATTCCTTATTACATGCCTTCTGCCAGATGGGGTAGTAAATATGGCCACGGGCAAATCATCGACGGCCTCCAAAAAGATGGGCTTACAGATGTATATAATCAAAAGGCAATGGGCAACAGTGCGGATGCCACTGCGGTAAAATATGATATCTCAAGAGAGCAGCAAGATGAATTTGCCATCCAATCTTACAAAAGAGCAGCAAATGCAACGGAAAGCGGAAAATTCAAAGAAGAGATTGTTCCGGTAAAAGTTCCACAAAGAAGAGGTGATGATCTCATTGTTTCCGAGGATGAGGAATACAAAAATGTAAAATTCGAGAAAATCCCTTCCTTACGACCTGCATTCAACAAAGATGGCACGGCTACCGCAGCCAATTCATCAACCATCAATGACGGGGCTTCAGCATTGGTGCTTGCCAGTGAAGCAGCCGTACAAAAATATGGCTTACAACCTATTGCCGAGATTCTGTCTTTTGCGGATGCTGCGCATGAACCCGAGTGGTTTACAACAGCACCTACGCTTGCTGCACCAAAAGCACTTAGACAAGCCAATCTTACCAAAGAAGACGTCGACTTCTATGAAGTAAATGAAGCGTTTTCTGTTGTTACATTGGCGTTCAACAAAGAATTGGGCTTATCGGAAGATAAAGTCAATGTACATGGGGGAGCGGTCTCATTAGGACATCCGCTTGGAGCATCAGGAGCAAGAATACTAACCACCTTGAATCATGTATTGAGACAAAATGATGGAGAGATTGGTTGTGCTACCTTGTGTAATGGAGGTGGAGGAGCCAGCGCAATTGTAGTAAAAAAAGTATAATACACACAACTCCATTGTGAAAGCTTTGTGGTTCTTTGCGTCCTGGTGGCTAAAAATAAAGCCACTACATCTCACAAGGAACCACAAAGTATTTTATGAAAACTTTCTTCCCAACTTCCGATACGCTTGCCACGTGAAAGGCTTCTCTTTCAATTGATCTACCTCAGTTTGAATCACCTTTTTAATCAATTCCTTTTCTGCGGCTATTGCCTGCAAGGTTTGGTATCGTTCCGTTTCCTTCAGAAATTGATTCTCATTCTGGGTGGCACTATTCAACCGATTGACAAAAACAGAATGACCATTTTTAACCATGGACTCATGTTGATCCAGACGAAAATCGTAAGGACTGCGCTCTGAAATAAGTTTAACAAAAAGAGGTGCTGTCTCAATCGCAATAAATAGCAGGGTGATAAAGATACTCGCCCAGAAAATCGTCGAACTTTTTGAAGCCAAATTTCCAAGAGCATCCAATCTGGCGGCGAATCCATCCAATTTCACCTTTTCCATTTTGGTCAAGTCACCATTCATGAGGGCCTCCATATTTTTAATTTCCGTACGTTTGGCTTCGATTTCCGGGTTTAACGTAACCAAGGTATTCTCGAGTTCTTTCTGAGAATTATCCGCATCTTTCTTCTTTGCTTTGTAGATCGGACCAAGATTCCTCATCCCGGATCCACCTGTACCATCTGCTTCTTCGATGGCCAACTGATTGAGTTGATCTCGCTTTGCTCTTTTGGCCTCAATTTGTGCGTTTAAAACCTCAATATCCGCCTGCATTCGTTCTATTTCTGGCGAGTATCTAGTTCGTACTGCCTCCTCTTGCTCTTTGAATCGTTGCTGCTCCTTAAGGACCAATTCAGAATTTATCTCTGATTCAAACAACTTCAGTTCCAAAGGTTTGGCAATTACAAAGGCAATCAAAACCGCCAGCACCAATCTAGGGAAAGCCATTCCTAATTCTTGCCATTTATTATCTTTCTTTTTAATGCTCATCACAATGTATCGGTCCAAATTGAATATCATAAGACCCCATGTCACACCAAAAAAAATAGCAACGGGTACGGATTTAAATACAGAATACAGCGCAAATCCTCCCGCAATTGCTGCGAAAATGCCCGTAAAAAACACCGTTGCACCTATACTGGAATACTTGTTTACATCGGTAGGAGTTCTTTTGAGAATTGATTGATCTGCACCAGCACAAAAAAGAAAAAAGGAAGTTAAGCCACTCATAAGTTATTCGATTTAGAAGTAAAAAAAGCTGTAATTCAGTGCTTAAAACACCTGAATGGTTCAGCTAAAAAATTAATGTGTAAATAACAAAGACTGGTTCGTGCCTCAATATTGCATCAAATAGAATTAATCCCTTTGCTTTTTCGACCAGCGTTTCTGAAATGGCTATTAATTCTACTTTTAATATATTAGAGTTACCTAGCTTAACATGATGTAGATTGTGAACCACCCGTGTGTCGCTGAAGCTTTAGCGGAAGTACAAGGAAGGCATATAAAGAATTCGCAAAACTCCCAAAGATTGGACCAAAGAATACGCTTAACGCAGTGAATATTGCACAACCCTTCGCTAACATAATGGTTACCCAAAGAAAAAGAATGAATTATCGAGTAGAGTGAAGTAAAAGAGCGGCTAGTACAACATGGTATGACCTTACTTTTACTTCAACCCTCTCACACCACCGGACGTACGGTTCCGTATCACGGCGGTTCCTAAAATTTAGTATGAGTAAAACTTCGTATGT
>JBCCVV010000263.1:0-9439 GCA_039194925.1 Bacteroidota bacterium | reverse complement strand
GCCAGTCCATTTCTATTTTGCATTCTGGCATCATCAATAGCCGATTGCAAAAGTGCTTTGCCGTATCCGTTTTTCTTATACTTTCCTGAAACCCAAAAACAATTCACGTTTAAGTAATTGGGAGCTGTTATGGGAATCCAGGCATTTTCTGCAGGTCCATATTCAATGAAGACCTTGGCTCTGGCATCCAATCTTCTAAAGACATATCCATTATCAAATTCCTTTTTCAGCCAATCCTTTTTTGCTTGGTAGCTATCCGCACATTTTTTGTCCGAAAAAGCACAGCAGATGTGTTCCGAAGCAATATTTTCCTTGTTTAGTTGAATGAAGTCTCCCATTTCTTCTGATTTCAAAAAAGCCTTACCATTGGATTGACAATATAGGAAATGAAGCAGTTATCTTCTTTATGGTACTATTAGAAATAAATTGATTTAATTCTACTTTAAGACATTTAACTAATAATCAATTTTAAGTGAAGAAATTTAGTTTTTCAACTCAACATTCGCCTCGCCGGCTGGGCCTTCTATTTTTTCTTGATAAAAACAAAAGCAAAAAAATCAAGACTGGTTAATGCAGCACACAAACGGGACTAAGCGAACATCTGAAAGATGTGGTAGCGATAGCAATCAAGCGAAGGAACGCGTAAACGATGGGAGGCCACCCAGCACTAACGTGTTTCCTCCTTTATCGACTATCGTCGCCACTCTACGAGTTCAGTCGGTCGCCCACAACCCAGTCAGGGCCACGCTTCTTTTTACACCCATGCCCATTCAAAGCTTTAATGATTCGATCAGATATGGTTGTTTTCTTAATGTCCTAAAGTAAAATTAAAAACGTATGTTAAATTGATTTATACCTGCCATGCCTGCCAAAGTCTTTCACGGCAGGTAAGTTGTAAAGGAATTGATAATATGTGCATCTACACTGTCATATGTTTAATCAGTACGGCAAGATTAATTTTGTCATCATTTTTAATCAAAAATGTCGCCATAATGGATTTTTACCCAATTCCTATCCCAGGATTACAATCCTAGGCTAGGAATAGAATATGAAAACCCTACAAATTTTTTAACCTTAATTACGGATGACGGAGTAGTTACCAATATATATTTAAATCACTTTAATAGCTGGATGTTTGGCTCTAAGGGCTGCTATGTAATTATTTAGAAATGTGAGATGAATCTTAATTTCCAAGGTTATCCATTTTCACGCATTTTAGTTCCCAGTCGTTTTCGTTGTGATTACCCGTCGCAAAAAGTAGAAATCTATTGTCACTGGTTACAAAGGGGTTTCCTTGGTTATTGTGATTTATCAAAGGATTCAATTTGATAGGTTCGCCCCACTCTTGATTTTTATCCTTATAGCAGATGTGTAGTTTTAACGATTCCTCAATCTGGGCATAAATAATATAGTCTTCATTGGGCGAGATGTAAGGTGTGCATTTATGGGTATTGGAAGGATCAAAATGTTTCGAAAAAACAGGCTTGGCATTCTGAAACTTTCCATTGACCTGATCTGAATAAAGGAGATGCATATCACTGTAATCCAAGTTGCTTACATGAAAATATAATCTTCCACGAGTGGTAATAGAAGGATGAGAAACCAATTTGGTTCTCAGATTTGGGATGTCAATAAATTCAGGCTGCGTCCATTTTTTATTTATTCGCGTTGTCTTCCAAAGATGCCACGTATCAGGGATACTATCATTGTTTACCTTTCTTGTTGAGCTAAAATAAATTGAATTGCCATCCGGGGCAAAACTCATTCCATGGTCATCAAAGTCAGAATTGAAAAATGCAATGTTGGGTGAAGACCATTCATCGTTGATTCTGTGGATTGATTTAATGGTAAAATTTGAATAATCAATATTGGAAACGGTAAAGTAGAATTGTTGATAGTCCGGAGAAAAAACACCTCTATGGATGATCTGATTGTCCGAAGTTAAATCTTTCCTAAATATATGGGGAATGGAGTCTGGAGTTTTTGAATTTGAAAGGCTCAGATAATCATAGCTCTTTGTTCGCTCTGTTCTCTCATTACAAGAATAGAAAATAATGCATAGGTCTATTGCTAGTTTGAAAAACCTCATTGCTCAAATCTGTTTATTAAATTCTAGAGGACCAATTATTTTAGATAAACCATATTTAACAGACAACTTAACGTGTAATGATCACCACGTCGTTATTCTCTATTTCTTGTCCATTTAAAAAGGTCTTTGTGGAGTAGGTCATATTTCCGCAGCATTGTGTGCTTTTTCTTTCGTCCAATTCAAAATCTAATACATCACGCACTGACTCTGATAAAACTATCGTATATGTTGTAATATTCTTTTCCAGATTGAAAAGGATCGTTTCCTCCTCTTCTTCTATCCAAAAATTGATTTCATTCTTATTTTCAGCACTTATTTGCACATTATCCGGATTATAAACGGCCTGATCACCAAATAAAAGATTCGTTCCGTTGGAATCTACATAACGGATACTTTTAGTGGTCAATTCCAGACAGTCATTGCACTCTTCGTTACAACTCAAGAAGAGCGCTAAAAAAGCCAAGGACAACAAAAGAATATGATTAGGACGTCTCATTTGGATTATATTTTCTTGCATCTAAATTTAATGGCAAGGTAATACAACTTGCTCTCTTTTTAGGATGTATGACAAAGATGGACATATTTGGATAGTTATGCTATTTTGATTTTTCTATCGATGAACTTTAAATCTATGTTGAACTCAAGTTTAAGGATTTCCAACAGCTGTGCATCACTTTTAATTTCTGTTTTTTCGATATGGTTTTCTGTTTTGATTTTAAAGGTAGAATTCATAATGGTTTTTCTTCCGTTTTCATTGGGAAGCGTACAAACCCTATTTTGAACAAAAAATGATTCCTTAGAAGATTGCTTCCATAGGTTTAGTTTTTCGAACTCCTTTACGGTTCTTGGTACAGTCGAAAATTTGTATTTACAGATAAAATTAGTCTCCTGTTTTAGAGATTCACTGAGTAGATATTCGTTGGTGTCCGATTTGTTGATTTTAAAATGTTTGAAAACGCCTTCTTGAAGCACATCGGGTATTATTTGTACAGGCTCGATGAATAAATCTCCATGTCCTACATCGATTAACCATAAGTTGTCTAGTCTTACAATAATTGCCATATGATCAAACTCGGGACCAAACTTCCCCTGATCATAAATTTTAGCAGAAATCAAATAGCTGTCATACCCGATTTGAGTAAGAAACGCATTAAACAATGCGTTTAATTCATAACAATAACCACCTCTCCGTCGATGAATAACTTTATCAAAAATCTTGTTTAATTTCAGGCTTATTTTATTCCCCATATGAATATCCAAAACTTCAAACGGGATCGACATCAAATGGCATTTATGCAGTGCTTTAAGACAGACTTCGTCTATTTGGATGTCTCCCCTATATCCTAGTCGTTCTATATACTTTGCGGTATCCAATCCTTCTTTCCTAACTTTCTACTTTTGTTTTATTGGCTTCGTTTACAGGATCAGGAGTACTGCGATCTATAATCAATCCAAATGTCATAATCAGACTGGTAATTAAAATTACATACAGAAATATTCCCTGATCAAACCCAGGTACTGCCAATGTAGCAGGAATCGAATATAACAGGAGGATGGTCAATAGTCCTCTTGGGGCCAGGGTTAATTCTGGCATGATTCCATCTTTCAGCAAGACTTTCAAAATGACATATCTGGAAAGATAGATGGCCACTAATACCGCTACGCTGATCATGAAGACTTTAAAGCTCAATAGGGAGGATAGATTGATGGCCATACCAAATACGACAAAGAAGAAAGTACGCAGGACAAAAGCGGTTTCACTGGTTATCAATTGGAATTCTTCTTTGATTCGGATGATGGCATCCTGGGCTTCGGGATTGTATGTATTTCTGAAAATCTTGAAAAATCGTTCATGATTGGCCAAGGCTAATCCAAAACCCAATACGATTATTAATGGATAGAGATTCAGCAAGTCACTTCCGCAGTACAGGATAAATATGATCGCCACCAACAAAAACAATCTACTCGCAGATTTCATGTCTTTAAAAAAGAAGACTATAATATAGCTGGATGCAATGGCAACTATGAAAGAAAGTGTGAGGTTAAGTAAAAAGGATAACATGACGGTGGTACTGCTGTCTTCCGATTGCAATAAGCTCAGTGAAAAATAAAACGCCATGATCCCAAAAATATCGGAGAAGGCACTTTCGTAAATGATGAATTCTTTTTTTGACTCCACCATATTACCCACACTTGGTATGATGATGGCGCTTGAGATGATTGCCAATGGGGCTCCATACAGCATCCCGGAAAGAAAAGTGGTTTCAAAAAGAAAAACGGCGATTCCGGCGATAGAACAGGCCGTAAGCATTAGGATAACAAATGCAGCAATAAAGGATTTACCGATCAAGGCATATTTATCCTTCGTTATTCTCAGGTCCATAGCTGCTTCCAGTACAATCATAATAAGACCGATGATTCCCAAAATACGTAAGACAGGCATAAGGTCACTGCTTGATACACCGTATGATTTTAAAAACTCGGACAATCCGATCCCCAAGAGAATTAGCAATAATACCGAAGGGATATTGGTTCGTTTTGCTACCAATCCGAATACATAAGAAATAATCAAGACCGTCGAGGCCAATATGATGACTACATTGGGATTTGAGAAGTCCATGGTAAGGCTTTTAGTAAATTAGAGAATGACAATCAAAAATAAGTTCCCTTTTTCATTGAGGAAACAAACCTTGATAGTTTATAATTCATTCCTTTTGGTGATAATTTAATTTATATCTTTTTTAAATCATTTTATATCAAAATAACCCGGTTCACTTTCTATCCCCGATGAATTCAACGCTTTAATCGCTAAGGTAGTACCATTAGGAATCGTCTCATCAAGGATGGTTTTTGTACCATAAACCGTCTTCCAATAATCATCATCGGCATAAATTGTATAACCTACCACCCAATTTCCCTTGGAATCATCAACGGACCGATCCCACTTCAGTGTATTTGTATCTTTATAGAAGGTGAAATTCTCTGGAGGACTGGGTTGAACCTGATCAGTTTTGGGAAAATTCATCATCATCAAAGCTTCAATCTCCATAGCGATCGAATCTTTGTGTCTTTTCTTTTGAATAAATCCTTGAAACTTATTGAGCGAGTTGTCCCAATGACATTCTCCGATCTCGGAAAGTGTGATTTTGCCATTTGTGAATCCTTCATAATTATTGGATTCTCTCCGGACTGCATAATGCAAGGCACATTGGTCATTGCTGTGTCGGCTGATATCTTCTGTTTCTCCCCGAGTCAGAAAATGATATTCATAACTCCGCCTTAAAATATGGCTGGTATCCAACGAACGAAGGTTTTGTCCTGTCATTACATTGCCATATGCTGCATTGTAATAATCTCCACAGCCCACTTCCCAGCCTGAAGCAATAAATGGAGCTGGACAATGTTCGATGACGTATCGGCACATTTTGTTGCGTTCATGATTTAAACAGGACCAATCGGTATAACTGCATAATCGCTCTGAACCACCCCAGTTTGTTCTGTCATATCCTTTGCCTTCAATAAAATTGCCGCCCATCGTAACGACTTGTTCTACTTTAGTTTTTACCAATTCTACTCCACTTAATGGACTATATTGATCTCCCTGAGATTTTAGAAGATCGGCAAAATTATGCATGGTTCCGATAACGACAATTGTTATGCTTTCATCATCTGCACTTGCCAGAATTTCCCGATATAGGGCAACACCATCCATTGCATCTTTCCAAGACTTTAGACTTCTTGGATAAACTCTTGAAAGATGGTAATCGTAGTTTCGTTTTGGAGACTCAATCTTTGTTTCATATCCTTTGTAATCACCAATAGGAATTGCCTTCCTGCGATAAAATTCATTTATGGCACTTATACTTAACGAAGATTGTTTGTAATGGGTGGAGTTGATAACCGCCAGGATTTCGCATTCCCCATTGGATGCCATATTGTGCAGCATTGCCATGCATCCCACATCATCCGGGTCGGCAGAAGGATCGGTGTCCAAAATTATTTTTTTCTGTGCCGATGAATACGGTAAAAGAGAAAATAAAATAAAAGTAAACGTTAGTAAAGATTTCATATGACGTGGTGAATTCTTATTCTACAATTCGAAAATTTGCCAGTTTATGTGTTCTAAATATACTAAACTAGTGTGTTATCAAGTAAGTGAAGAATTGGATTTATAGAAACCTCTTATTTACATTCCTTGTATTTCATACCTTTAATCTCCAATTTTTCCGAACTCCCATTTTAACTCTGCAATAGCTTATCAGAATTTTATTTTACAAGTACGAATTCATATTAATGCCTTATTTAAAGGATGCAATTATTAAGCAACCCTCTAATTATTTCTACAGTAATAGGGTTCATAGAATGAACTTTAAATTTCAAATTTTTCAAATCTAATTCTAATTCATACACCAGACATTTTTAAGTTGTGCACCCATCTTTTGCAACATTCCCATCTAATATTTCTTTTTCTATCATGATTGAAGGCGTTTCTGAAGAAGCGTATGGCACAATTGGAGGTAAACGCTTTTGCTCGCAATGACCAAAATATAAAGTGTTGTATGACGTATTTATCGTTTCAAATCTTAACCTCGTAGAGATACTATCTTTCCGCAGTTTATAAATGGCTTAAGATTTTCATCTTTCATTAAAGGATAATCTTGCAACGTTACGATAAAAAGCGGCTCAGGAATTCACCTGAACCGCTTTTAATTCTAATGCTCTACGCTTCAAGATCTAAACGACCTTAAATCACTCTCCTAATCATTACGCCTCCACCTTAAGTTTCAGCATATCCTGCATTCCAAAAGCAGTAAAAACACCTTCATGGATTCCATCCAATTGTTCATTATACGGAGCGATGTGGGTACCCATGCCCATGTTGTCGACCACTGTACGCATTGGTCGCTCACCCGCAGGGGTATCAATTAGATTGGCGATTGCGTCGGCTACATTCTGGGGGTCCTGACTCGGATTTTGAGCCAATGCTCCTTCAAAGCTGTCAAAGAGTTGTTTTGGTGCATTCACCATCTCCCCATAACTTTCATCTCTTGAGGAGTCCGATGGGAAGATCAGACTATTGAAAAAGGACGTTGGGTAGCCGCCGGGCTCTACCAGACATGAATCCACCCCAAAGCCAGAAAGCTCAATTCTGTAATTTTCAGCGGGTGCTTCCAATGCCCATTTCGATGCATTGTAGGGTCCGTAAAAAGGTAAGGTCATCCTTCCCAGTATACTGGATACATGGATCAATAATCCTGATCCCTGACCTCGTAAATGAGGAAGTGCTGCTCGATTTACCCGTTGTACACCAAAAACATTGATGTCAAAAAGACGTTGGAAATCCGCAATGGTGAAGTTCTCCTGAATTCCAAGTACACCTACTCCGGCGTTGTTTATGATTACATCCAGGCCTCCCAACTTATCAATGCTCTCTGCCATTGCTGCATTCACATTTTCTTCATCGGTTACGTCCATTTCAACAATATGTGCACCCAGTCCGGCCAATTCTTCAGAGATGGCTTTGTTCTTGGTGCTTGTATTTCTCATGGTAGCCACGACACTGTGTCCCTGGTTCAATAATGTTTTTACGGTCAATGATCCAAATCCACCACTGGCTCCGGTTACTAAAACTTTACTCGACATTCGATTACTATTTTTAAGGTTAATTAATTATTTAAAAAGGGTAAGGGTGTTTTTTACTTTAAAGAATCTGCAGGTGTACTGTTTCTTTAAATCCTAATACTTTATTTCTTTTCTACGTGATCCTGATGTCAACTTATTTTATTGCTTGTACATACAAATGTTAAACTGCAAAAAAATCTATTCCAATTTCAAAGCAGCATTGTAAATATCAGCAGTCAACTGATCTGCCTCTTGCTTTCCCAAAAGTGAAGCATATCGTTCATAAAGGCTTTTCCAAATTTCTTTTAACTTGATCTGTAGCGCCAATCCCGCTTCAGTAGAATATACCTTTGTCGTTCTTCCGCAGGCTTCACGTTTTAAGTATCCTCTATATTCCATTTTTTCGATCAAACGCGTGACGGTGGAAGCTGTCAATTGCATTTGCACGCTGATCTCTTTGGGTTGTATACCCTGTTTTGCATTCACAGTCATCACCAAAAAAGCATGAGACGAACCTAAACCAATTTTAGAAAATTCCTCATCCGAAATTTTTGTCATGATCCGGGAAAGTGCATTGGCAGAATGATACAGACAAGAACAATATTGTGACTTTTTTTCTTCCATTAGTAATGCAAACGTATATAAATTTGTTTGTACATACAAATATTATTTCAAAAAAATAAGACTATCCAAAACTGAATAGCCTCATTGACCGAATTTGAATGGAATGTTTAGAACTTCCCATTTTGATTTTTCCATTCGGATTTTGGTATGATCGTTTCAATCACATCCCAGTGTTCTGCAATTTTTCCATTTTCAATTCGGAATAGATCGTAGTAGGCAGTAGGTTTACCCCCAAAAGCGCCTTCGCTCATCGCAAGAACAAAATTACCTTCTCCTAAAATTTTGTGGATTTTGAAGTATTCCATTTTTATTCCTTGCTCAGCCATTGTCTGTAATGCGGCACCTAATCCTGATAGTCCATCCCCTACCGCAGGATTGTGTTGTAAGTAATTGTCTCCATCAAAGTAGTTCGCTACTTTATCCATTTGTCCATTAACCAAGATGGCAGTGATAAAGTCTTTTACAAGAGCCTTGTTAGCTTCCGTTTTATCTAAGTCGGTACTTTCCGTAACACCATCAATTTGTGTTCTTCCACTTGGATTCGGAGGCATTACTTCAATAAGATTGTCCCAGTGTTCTACGATCAATCCATCTTCAAAGCGAAAAACATCAAATCCTATTTTAGGACCAAAAAAGTCATATTCTGTATGTGTAAATACATAATCTCCATCCTCATAGGCTCGAATAACATTCGCCTTGAATCCACCTTCCGGGGCATGTTGCATTACTTCACCAAATCCAGCCAACCCATCTCCAACGGCAAGATTGTGCTGGATGTATGTGGTAGGATTAACATAGGTGATAGGAGTTTGATCTCCTGTATTAAAACTGTTAAGTAAGGCTACTGCCTTTTCTTTGTTTGAAAGTTCCATTGTTGTATTTTTTTGTGAATTAGAGCGTGTTGCAATGGTTAGGATCAACATGCCTGTGATATAAAGAATTATTGATTTTCTAAATTTCATTTTGATTCGATTTTGATTAAAAATTATAGCGTAAAGATCAAATCAATTCAGGCTCATTTTGATATTAAAATGGGCATTTGGACTGTAAAAATGGGAAAGTTGATCAAGAATATGAGCTTCTAAATGCTTCTGGTGTCTGATT
>JBCCVV010000262.1:0-9444 GCA_039194925.1 Bacteroidota bacterium | reverse complement strand
TCCACAATGAACCATCACTCAAAAATTCTGCATTGTCCATTGTCCATTGTCAATTCTCAATTCTCAATTCTCAATTCTCAATTCTCAATTCTCAATTATCAATTATTCAAAGATTATCCAACTGATTCTTCATCTTATCCGGACTGATCGTCACAAAAAAGCCTACGAAGAAAAACTGGTCATCATTGGGTCGTATGATTCGTCCCGGATAAAGACCATCGCTATTTAAAGTATTCCCATACTCATATCCAAATGAGTTTTTAAAGCCCGTAATATTTGAAACTGAGATAAATAAGATCTTTTGTTGCGAAATGAGGTATGCCCAACTCATGCTAATGCTATTGAACATTTTGGCTCGTTCATTCAAAAAGCCATCCGTGTTTGGATTTTCATAAGGTCTACCACTGGCCAAATTATATGTTAGACCCAATTGAGACTTTAAAGTAGGCATCCAAATTTTTGAAACTAAAGAAAGATTATGATCCGTAGAAAAATTAGGTGTCGCAGTCACCGGAAATTGGCGATACCTTCTTTCATGATCCAACCAACTGTACGATACCCAAAAATCTACATTCTTAATAATCTGATTTGCTCTGTAAAAAACATCAAAACCGTACGCCCGTCCGTCCCCATTGTTGGCAAAATCGGATTCTACATCACCTTCCAATTCATACGTGAGTAGATTATTGTATTTCTTATAATAGGCCTCAAGGCGAAGTATTTGTTTTTCTGTTTTATAGTTATAATTGAGTAGAAAATGACTTGATTTTTCTTGCGCAAGATTTGCATCATAAAAAAGAAATCGATTGTCAACTTCTTGTGTAAATCTTCCAAACGCAGCACTCAATTGTCCATTTTTCGATAGTTTTTGAGCAAGTGTAATTCTGGGATCAACTGTGGAAGTTTGTAAGAGCGAGTTATATTCAACTCTCAATCCCGTCTTTATAGCAAGATCTTTGGAAAAGAAATAGTCAGATTCTACAAATCCTCCGTATAAATTCCTGTCAATAGTTCCATTGTCATTGTGTCCTAAAAATTGATTATGAATCTTATCTTTCTGATGTATAAAATCAATACCGTAATTCAATACAAAGTGATCATTCACTATTGTCTTTAACGCCACTCGTGCGTTGAGTCCTTCCAAATCGGATTGAATGGAAACATCCTCATCTACATTTACGTTATCACGATTATATCCGAGACTGACTCCCGCCAGAATCGAAGTTTGTTCTGAGAGGATTCCATTATATGAAGTATTGGAATAGATGTTTGAATTATTAATTCCGATTAGTGCCTCCTGTCCCGTATCAATATCTTCTGTATTCAATTTAAAGGCCATACGATCACCGGCCAGGTAGCTTTTTATCAACCCGTTTTTAGTCTTATACCTGTAGACTGCCTCGCCTGAAAACCCAGAATAAGGGTCGACCCAATCCGCCCTGGAAGGGACCATCCATGTGTACGGAGCTAAATCAATGTAGGAAGCATTCACGCTTAAAGATTGATTGTTCCATTTTTGAGTATGTCCTATTCCTCCGCCTACGGACATGAAGGAAAAATTTGTTTCGGTATCCTTTGGATCGTCAATGGTATTCATATCCAAGATCCCAGATAGGGCCTGACCATACGCCGCAGAATATCCTCCAGTGGAAAAACTAACTCCCTTAAATAAAAACGGTGAATATCTACCTCTGGAAGGAGTCCCACCAATGGTACGCGTGTAAGGAGAAAAAACCTTTAGTCCATCGATATAGATCGTAGTCTCTCGCGCTTCTCCACCTCGAATAAACAATCGGCCATCCTCCGCATTAGACTGAGTACCAGGTAAGGTTTGCATAGCGGCGATCACATCTCCCATAGAACCCGCGGTAGTCACAATATCCAATGGCTTCAATACCGCCACTTTGGAATTGTCTCCTGCTTTGAAAGTACTTGCTGATATCTCAACCGCATCCAGCGACATGGCCGATTCTCTTAGTTGTATGTTCAATCCTCGCCCGCTGACAACTTCAAACACCATATTTTTAGTTTCATAACCTAAATAAGAAACCACCATTTTAATTTCGCCCTCTTCGAAGGTTTGAAAATTAAATTTGCCGTCAACATCAGTCACACCACCATCGTAGGTACCTTCAATGAATAATGCTGCTCCGATGATGGGCTGATTACTTTTATCGGTTACGCTTCCGGAGATTTCTACTTGTGAGAATACACAATTGGACAGGATTAGGAAAGAAAGTAAGAAAGCTGCTTTTGTCATTAGGAATTGATGTTTCGGATCAATTAATTATGATTCAAATTTGAGGTCAAAAGCATATGTATCAAAAAAAGAGTTGACGAACTGTCGTATTTCACTTCCGAATTGTGAAACACCCTCCGCTTCTGAATTTTAATTATTTCCTAAAAGTCGATTTTCCTAACCAGAAAACATTGCACCCCATTATCTTCAATTTTATGAAGCGTAGAGATAAATTCCTTTGGTTACTAATTGTTTTCGGCTCCATGCAAATGGCTTTGGCGGAATATGAAATCAAAGGGAAGCTCAACATTTCGGATGGATGGCAACATCAAATATTTCTGGCTACAGTGCATAAGATGGACGATTACTATATTGCCAATCCCGAATTCATAATTCAGGTTGGACGAATCGAATCGGATGGTACATTCGTGCTTAAAGGCGATAATCTGCCACTCGAAAAAAGGTATTATCGGTTGTATTTGGTCAAAGATGAGCATACTGAATTTGATGCCTGCCTCTATTTTGATCGCAATGACAACAATTTCGTTCATCTCATTCTCGACAATAACACTAAAGTAGAAATTCAATCCGAAGCTGACCAATATTCTCCTTTTGGCGAATATGAATTGATCGGAGATGCAGCCAATCAAGAGTTACGAAAATTAAGCCGATTGATTTTTCCTAGTTTCTATTTCCACGAAATAAAATTTACATCTGAACTACAGTTTGCCCGGCAAAAGTACAATCGTGATTTGTTTGCTTTTGCCGATTCCTGTCCGCATATTCTCGTTTCACTTGCTGCTATTATCAACACAGACATGGATCGTTATTACCCGCTTGAATCCGAAAGATATCTTGATTTTGGAAAACGATTAAGTGCACAATTAAACAACCACAGCTATACTGAAGATTATTTTCGAAAAATGAATTATTACAGCGGTGGAACGAACAGTATCTCTGTCCCTATTTGGATCTACGTAATTATAACATTCTTAGGAATAGCGCTTGCCGTAGCTCTTGTTCGCATTCTAACATTAGAACGTAGAATCAATTCAATAAAAGAGGATAATACAAGCTTCACAACCAATCAAAGGCCGATATTCACAAGACAAGAAGAAAAAATCCTATTTCTTATTCTCAATGAAAAATCAAATAAAGAAATCGCCTCAGAGCTATTTATCGAGCTGAGTACGGTAAAAACTCACATCAACAAACTGTATTCAAAACTCGGTGCAAAAAACAGGGCCGAAGCCAAAAACATCGCTAAACGTATGGATTTGATGGGGGTCTAGTCCCTTTTTCCACCCTATTGGAGTCCATATTCCCACCCCATTTCACTGGTTTTCCAGAATTCACGCATGTACTTTTGGATCGACAATAAAATTTTTTCACCGAGCATTTCAGTGGTGCTCAAAACTCAAAAATTATGAAATTGAATTATTCCTATTTGCTAATTGGAGTATTAGTCCTTGCCAGTGCATTTACCGTAAAGTCGATTATTACTCCTTCCAATTTATCCAATAATGAAAAAAAGATCCAAAAATGGCACAGTGTAGAAGAAGCCGTCTCACTAGCCAAAACCGATCAAAAGAAAATATTGATCGATGTATATACAGATTGGTGCAGATGGTGCAAGGTTATGGATCAAAAAACATTCTCTGAAGCAGAAGTATCCAAGTATTTATCTGAAAATTATCACCTGGCCAAATTTAATGCTGAGCAAAAGGAGGAACTTTCCTTTAATGGCAAAAAGTACACCTTTAAACTCAATGGAAAACGAGGATATCATGAATTCGCAGCTGACATTCTTAATGGGCAACTGGCGTATCCTTCACTCGTTATTTTTGATAGTAATCTAAATAAAATCGAAGTCGTTAGAGGATTCAAAAGCCCTGAAGAGCTTATGAAGATTCTCAAAGAGAATACTTAAAAGAAAACCAGGTTTAGTAAACCTTAAGGATTACTAAACCTGGTTTTTTATCGTTTTATCGATTTTTCAAAGCCAGCTATCTATTATCTTCACCGATTTACCCTTACAAAACTATTTTCAACATTTATATGCTGAAAATTAGAAATCTCCATAAATCCTACACTACAGAGTACAATACTCTTCATGTCTTGAAAGGCCTTGATCTTGATATACAGCAAGGTGAATTTGTCTCCATTATGGGTTCTTCCGGTTCTGGAAAATCTACGCTTCTTAACATTCTTGGAATATTGGACGACTACGATGAAGGAGAGTATTTTCTCGATGACAATCTGATTAAAAATCTAAGTCAAAAGAATGCAGCTCAATACAGAAACCACCTTTTAGGATTTGTATTCCAATCATTCAATTTGCTGCCTTTTAAGAGTGCTAAGGAAAACGTCGCTCTTCCTCTATATTATCAAAAAGTACCACGAAAAATACGTCAGGAAAAAGCATTGGATTATCTGGAGCAAGTGGGTTTAAGAGATTGGTCCGAAAACCTACCCAATCAATTATCCGGTGGGCAACAACAAAGAGTTGCTATTGCCAGAGCGCTGATCTCAAATCCAAAAGTAATCCTTGCCGATGAGCCTACGGGTGCACTGGACAGCAAGACCTCCGAAGAAGTAATGGAGATTTTCAAAGAAGTAAATGCTCGGGGAAAAACGGTAATTATTGTCACACACGAAAACGAAATTGCCGACCAGACGGATCGAGTTATCCGATTGAAGGATGGTATTATCGAATCAAATAATGTGGGATGATTGACATTGACAAATGGCAGGAAATATTTGACTCAATCTGGCGACACAAGCTTAGAACCTTGCTTACCGCACTAGGAGTGGGTTGGGGTATTTTCACATTGGTTTTAATGTTGGGTGCCATTAATGGGTTGATTAATAGTTTTGAGCATAGTTTCAGCGACGATGCAGTCAATAGTTTATGGATATGGAGAGGAGTAACTTCTAAAGACTACAAGGGCTTGAACAAAGGACGTCGGATACGCTTTGATAATCAGGATTTTGAGTTTATTCAAAATAATTTCCCCGAAATAACGGAGATGACGGGTAGATTTTATCTTTCTGGTGACCAGATGCTCAAATACGGTAATGAAGCCATACCCTATGCCGTACGTGGAGTTCATCCGGGTCATAAACTACTGGAAAACAGCCAAATGATCAATGGAAGATACCTCAACGATCAAGATTTGAAAGAAAGTAGAAAAGTCATTGTGATTGGCAAAGTGACGAAGGAAGAGCTTTTCGGAGACGAGCCGGCGGTAGGAAAAGAAATCACCTCTGGAGACATTACCTATAAAGTGATAGGAGTCTTTTACGATTCCGGCGGTGAAAATGAAATGAGCCGTTGCTACATTCCCATGACCACTGCCCAAAAAATATACGCAGATGGAAAGACTATGCACCAAATCATGGTAGATGGTGGTGATCTAAGTATTGAAGAAATGGGTGATCTGGAAAATAGGATTTTTGCAGCCTTTGCACAGAGAAAAGGGTTTGACCCAACGGATCGGAGAGCATTACGAATTAACAATCGTGCCGAAGACTTTCAAGAATTTGACAGTCTATTTACTGCTTTTAATGTGTTGACCTGGATTATTGGATTTTTTTCGATTATGGCCGGTGTGATCAGTGTAAGCAACATTATGCTCATCATTGTAAAAGATCGAACAAAAGAGATCGGCATTCGAAAAGCACTGGGAGCAACTCCGGGTTCAATAATTGCAATGATCTTACAAGAATCGATTCTTATTACTACAATAGCCGGATATTTTGGAATGTTTGTAGGAATACTCCTAATCTATGCTGTATCAGGTGCAGAGTCCGAGTATTTCAGGCATCCTTCCGTAAATATTAGTGTCATTGTAATGGCTACGCTTACTTTGATTATTTCAGGAGCCTTGGCTGGACTCATTCCGGCTATAAAAGCCGCAAATATTAATCCCGTAACCGCCATAAAATCTGATTGATATGTTTGATAGAGATAAGTGGCAAGAAATATTTTCGACTATTCGAAAGAATAAACTGAGAACTTTTCTCACTGCACTAGGAGTATTCTGGGGAATCTTTATGCTTGTTTTCATTCTGGGAATGGGAAACGGACTTGAGACTGGCGTATTCAGAAATTTTGGTTCAGGTGCAAAAAACATCATGTTTACATGGACATATAAAACTTCGGTTCCTTATAAAGGTCTCGCCCCTGGTAGATTTATTCGATACAACCTGGACGACATGAAAAGCATACTCGAAAACATCCCTGGAGTAGGTGCCATATCTTCAAGAGTCTACCTTGGAAATCGATCCATAACTTTTAGAGACCAAACAGCGACCTATGAATGCATGGGAGACTTTCCAATTGCCAAGGATATTGAAGGATTGATAATGGATGAAGGAAGGTACCTAAATGTAAATGATATAGAAGGCCGTAGGAAAGTGGCCGTTATTGGGAGAACAGTCAAAAAAGAGTTGTTTGGTGACACTTCAGCTGTAGGCAAACACATACGGATATCGGGTATTGATTTTCAGGTAGTAGGTGTATTTGCCACTCCAGACGTCAAAGAGTGGAATCTGGAGCAAATGGAAATTATCACAGTGCCTACTACTACCACCTACGCTGCATTTGGCATTCAGGACGGCAGGGTCAATCAATTCGCGATCGCATCAAAAGCAGGAGTACCCGTTTCTCAAATTGAGAAAAAAGTACGTACACTTCTTAAAGAGAGACACAAAATTGCTCCGGATGACAAACAAGCCATCCGAGGATTCAATTTAGAAAAGGAATATCAACAAGTCCAAAATCTTTTTCTGGGCATAAAATTACTTCTTTGGTTTGTGGGAATAGGGACATTATTCGCAGGTATTATTGGTGTGAGTAATATCATGATGATCACTGTAAAAGAACGTACGAAAGAAATAGGAATCCGAAAAGCCATGGGTGCTACTCCAGGCTCTATCATAGGAATGATATTGACTGAATCAGTATTCATCACTTCTCTTGCCGGATATCTTGGCTTGATGGCAGGTACTTTTCTAATATATGTAGTAAACTATACCATGTTATCGCTGGGTATAGAAAACCAAAACTTTTATGATCCAAAGGTAAATCTTACCATCGCTATCAGTGCTGTCCTGTTTTTAATATTTGCCGGAACGTTTGCCGGATTAATTCCTGCCATGCAAGCCGCAAGGGTGAACCCGGTCATAGCACTAAAGGATGAATAAACCATTACCACAACAATTCAATAACTGAAAAACAGAAAAACGAAGGAAATAAATGAAAAAAGGATGTTTAATTACTGTCGGTGTGGTCTTGGCTTTAATGTCAATCTGGTTGGTCTATTATTTTTCGACGCAATACAAAAAAGACCCTGTAGTATATAAATATGTAAAGCCCGAAATTGCGGATGTCCTGAAAAAAGCAGTTGCGAGTGGTAGTATTAAGCCTAGAAAGGAAGTGAACATTAAACCACAGGTTTCTGGTGTAATCGACAAACTTTTTGTAGAAGCAGGTGATATGGTGACCAAGGGCCAAAAATTAGCCCTGATCAAACTTATACCAAGTGAAGTAAATATCAACAGCGCCAAATCCAACCTTGAATTGGCAAAGATTCGATACAATGATGCCGTGCGTGAGGTAGAACGTCAACGCCGTGTAAACAAGGAACGATTAGACATCCAACAAGCAGAAGCCAATTACAATCTTGCTGCCAAAGAATTAATAAGACAGCAAAGTCTACATGAACAAGGTGTCATTTCGGATCAGGAATTGCAGCAATTTGAATTGGATGCAGAGTTGAAAAAGAATACGTATGACAATGCAAAAATCACAGCAACAAATAGTTTGGCCAGTGCCGAAATTGAAGTTGAAATTCGAAAACAAGAATTAGACGCGGCGCGAAACAACTTACAACTGCTCAGAGAAGGTCAATCCTCCAACTCTAAGCAAATTGCGAATATTGTCAATAGTACCATGGACGGTATGGTCTTGGATGTTCCCGTTGAAGAAGGAAGTTCGGTTATTGAACGAAACAATTTTAATGAAGGTACAAATATTGCGGTAATCGCGGATATGGGATCTTTAATCTTTGAAGGGACTATAGACGAATCCGATGTTGGAAAGTTAAAAGTAGGTATGCCGCTCGTTCTTAAAATAGGTGCGATTCCTAACGAAGAGTTCAAAGGTATTCTGGAGTTTATTGCCCCAAAAGGAACAGAAGAAGAAGGAACGGTAAATTTCAAAATCAAAGCAGATATTCAAAACGAAGATTCCAATACATTCCTACGTGCAGGATACAGTGCCAATGCAGATATCATTCTTCAACAAAAGAATCAAGTCATCACTGTCAATGAACGTGATATTGAGTTTAGAGACGATAAGGCGTTTGTCGAATTGGTAACTGGTGATCAACAATTCGAAGAAAAAGAAATTGAAACCGGTTTATCCGATGGTGTGCTTATCGAAGTGATCTCAGGGATAGATACAACCACACAAATCAAAAAGAAAAGTGACAATGTAGACGAAGAGGACTAAAAAATCACTTTAAGAAGGCTTTACACCTTCATATACAAAATTCATACGAAGCATTACCATGTTAGGCTATGATGGGCATCTGCATTGAATATAATGAAAACAACTTCTTAATCTTATCGTAAACTTTGATAAGAATTGAGGTTGAGAATTGGGATCTTCGTTTCTTTGGTAGAAATTTCAAGCAAATTTAATTCAAATCACATTGGCGAATCATTACCCAAAGATAGATAGCGAGTGGACACTATTTCTAGACAGGGATGGCGTCTTGAATAAGAAATTGGAAGGGAGGTATGTGACCTCACCGGAAGAATTCGTCTTATTACCAGGCGTTGCAGATGCTCTCGCCCAATTTTCAATACTGTTTAGTAGAATAATCATCATAACGAATCAACAAGGCATAGGCAAAGAGATCATGACGCATGAGGATTTGAACAAGGTTCATAATTCTATGCTGGAACAATTAACTTATTTTGGAGGCAGGATCGATGAAATCTATTATTGCCCTGATTTAGAGCATCTGGATTCGATCAATCGAAAACCAAACCCTGGAATGGGATTTCGTGCAAAAAAAGACTTCCCCGAAATCAACTTTAAAAAGTCAATTATGGTCGGCGATTCGAGAAGTGATATTCAATTTGGAAAAGCACTTCAAATGATCACTGTACGCATCAGTAGTGTAAATGATCCT
>JBCCVV010000261.1:0-9497 GCA_039194925.1 Bacteroidota bacterium | reverse complement strand
CAATTATGATTGCAATGGCAGGTCTTCTGACTTACTTTATTCTTTCTCCCGCCTTCCCAAAAGTTACTTCAGTGGCATAATATGGATAAAGAACGTACTAAAGATTACAGCTACGGGTATAGTTTCAGAATTTCACTGAATTCCCTATTATTCCTGGTACATCTACCTTAGGAACCAAATGCAAGGTAAAGGTAGTAATATTTATCAGATGGGTAATTAATCCTTCATGAAACATGAGTTAGGAATATTTACTACAAATCTTTTTTTGCAAGTCGTGCTTTTAATTTCGATACAAAACGAAACTCCTCGAACTTACTGTCCCGCAAGGCTTTTACCGTAAGCCAGACGGCTACTGGAAATACGATAAGATTGGCAATCCAGGCAGCCATAACGGGATGTATGGATTGACTTCTTACCAATTTTTCGCCCATAATGGTGGTGATAATAAACATCATGTAAAATAATATAGCGAATAAGAGAGGATAGCCATATCCCCCTTTTCGGATGATGCTACCCAACGGGGCACCTACAAAAAGAAAAATGATACAGATAATGGCGAAGCTGAATTGCTGATTCAGACGCAGATAATACTTATCCTCTTTGTAATTCAATGACTTGATGTTCGATGTAGCGTTGCGCAATAAATCTTTTCTCCTGCTGCTACTTTGTATTGCTTTTACGTATAGATTGTTCTTATCCTTTTTTTTGTCAAGGGTATTCCACCACTGTTCATAATTGGACAAGGTATCTAATGACAATTGAACTACTCCTTTTTGAACAATTTTTTGGACATCTTTCTTTGCGTTGGATGTAGCATTTTTCATGGCATCTGCGATGGCCTTTCTTCTGTCTTCCCCCTTTTGTTGTTTGTTTTTTTTCTTAGAATTCTTTTTTGTGACATTATTTTTTTTGGGGATGTTTTGACTGAAAAAACTTTTGTTTTTCTTGTTTTTTGAACTCACCTTCTTTTTGGCTTCGTCGTATCCTCCTCTATTGGCTTTGCTTCCTTTTTTTAGCCGTTCCATCTCTTTTTTCTCGTCCTGGACCACAGATTCTTCCAACTCCATCTTTTTCATTTGGACTGAGTCTATTGCATCAAGCAGTTGAAATGCATTGAGCATATCTTCTTTGCGACCACTAAAACTAATTCCATCGTCTTCGGTATCAAATTCGCTCATATCAAAAGCTTTCTTCCACTCTTTGAAGTCCGTGCGCATGAATGGATACTTCTTACCTTTCTCTTTCTTTTTAGCGGTCCGTTTCATTTCGCGATAAGAAGTTCCATTCTCCAGTTCCATGATAAAAAGTCCTCTATCAAGATCATTGTACATCCGCCCGGACTTGGCTTTGGTAAGATTCATTAATGATTTATCAGGTAACGTGTGATCGTATATAAATACATCTTTGATCGTTTCGTCGTCTTTTTCTTTTTCACTTATCCGTATTGAAAAACCGGAAAAATCACGGTTGAAGATTTTTGGTTCCAAAGCAAGTGAAGGTTTTTGTGACTTAATAGCCAACATCCTTTTTTTAAACTGCAATTGAGCCGAGGGCTTTAGGTAATTGGAAGCAAAAAGTGACAACGTAGCTGTAGCCAGAGCCAATACAATAGAAGATCGCATTACCCGAACAAGAGATATTCCAGCGGATTTCATACTGGATAATTCGTACCGCTCGCTCATATTGCCCATTACCATAACTGAAGAAAGAAGAATGGCAATCGGAAGTGCCATAGGGATTTGAGTAACTGCAAAGTAAGATATCAACTCGATGAGATCGATAACAGAAAATCCCTTACCTAAAATATCATCGATGTGTTTCCAGAGGAATTGCATTACCAAAACAAATTCAGCAATAAAAAATGACAGCAGATAAGGCCCCAAATAACTTTGGAGCACAAGTCTGTCAATTTTTTTGAGTTGAAATGCCAAGTCGATAATTTTGTTTACACTCTAATCAACGCTTAAATATAGCAATAGTGTTTTCAAAAGCTAGATTTCAGAATTCGTTAACGAAAAAAGATTCCATAGCAGCAAGCCATGGAATCTTTTTAATTCTATATATTCTGATCGAAAGATTATGCAAACATCTCTACTCCAGCAAAGTGAAAGTTACCTTCGATTTTTGCGTTTTCATCGCTATCCGCTCCATGTACTGCATTCTCTCCAATATTCGTTGCATATTTAGCTCGGATTGTTCCTTCCGCAGCTTCCGCAGGATTGGTAGCACCAATTAGTGTTCTAAAGTCTTCAACCGCATTGTCTTTTTCCAAAATTGCAGCTACGATCGGTCCGGATGACATCAATTCTACCAATTCTCCATAGAATGGTCTCTCTTTGTGTACTGCATAAAACTCACCTGCCTTTTCAGCTGAAAGTCTGGTGTACTTCATCGCCACAATTTTAAATCCTGCATCCGTCATCTGATGCAAAATTGCTCCTATATGTCCATTTCGCACTGCATCAGGCTTTATCATTGTGAATGTTCTGTTTCCTGCCATTGTATTATTATTTTATGTGATTTATAATTTGGCCGCAAAAGTACAAAAGTTATCAACCTTTTCATTTATAAATCAAAAAGAAGTTGAGCTAAATATTTCTTAATCTGTTCAAAACCAATTGTCGTAAAGTCTGTTAGATTATCAATAAAAGGTCACTACATAAAGAAATCTTTTTTATATAAAAAATAGCAAAGTATGTTTGGATGGTTGTTCAAGAAAAAGACGGAAAGAGAAAAACTGGAGTTAGAATATAAGCGATTAATGGTACAGTCGTACGAATTGTCCAAAACTGATCGTAAGGCTAGTGATGCCAAAGTTGCGGAAGCTGAAAAAATCTCAAAAATGATTGATGAATTGGACGCCAGAGCAACGGCAAGTATGTAATCTTTATCCAATGGGGCAAGACACTAGTTTGTAGTGCGTAGCATCCATTCGTATGTGGTTGGAGATTTTCACGAAGGTTAAATTAATATTCGGGAATATGGTTTATATAACAATGGAATTTACCTTCCGCAATTATAATTCCAGTCGATAAAAAAGGATTATCATATTTCAAAATTAAACCCTTTTGCCTTAAACTCTTCGTACTTTTCGGTTTCGAATCTAAAAAGCTTTGCAGGACGGTGTGCAACGCCTGTTTGGTATTCCGCCACATCTACCAGGATGCCCATCGACAAAAACTTCTTTCTGAAATTTCTTTTATCGAGGCTCTTATTCAATACAGCTTCATAGAGGTCTTGCACATCAGACAGCGTAAACTTCTCCGGAAGCAGCTCAAATCCAATAGGCATGATTCTAACTGTACTTTGCAATCGCTTTATACATTTATGAAGAATTTCAAGGTGATCAAATGGCAAGGATTCCAATTCGAAAACCGGAAACCATTCTACTTCAGCCGCAAAAGAGGCAGCCCGTGGTTGAACATTGGGGATATTCACAAGACTATAGTATGCCACGGTTATTACCCTTCCAACGGGATGTCGGTCTACCTTTCCAAAAGTATGCACCTGCTCCAGATAAACATCCACCAAGCCGGTCAATTCTTTTAAAACGCGTTTGGGAGCGTCCCTAAGATTTTCTTTAGGATGTACCAAATCACCGGGAAGTGCCCATTCTCCTTTATAGGGCTCTCCTTTTCTTCTTATGAGTAGTACTTTTAATTTGGATTCGTCCAGCCCGAAAATCACATTATCAACGGAGAAGGCTGATTGATAGAAAGAATTTTTAAATGGCATAATTTTTCTGTCTTCTTTTGAAAGGATATCTCCTCTAACTAAGAAATGTTTAATCATTAAGTTATGCAATCGAATAGTTGAGAAACTAGAATCATTAATAGAATCAATTTATACATTGCTAAGCCCAAAAGTAATTTTTTAGCTTTGAATAAAAAAGAATACGCAGGGATTTAGTGTGAAATATACATTAAGTACCTGGATGGGAAGATTTTTTCTTGTATTCTTGAGGCGTGAGACGAGTATTTTACAAAATAAATTCTACATGATCAATTTGATAAGCGATACCGTAACAAAGCCAAATGCAGAAATGTTGGCTTTTATGATGAAGGCAGAAGTAGGTGATGATGTTTTCGGTGAAGATCCAACGGTGAATGATTTGGAGACATTCAGTGCGGCCCTTTTTGGAAAGGAGAAGGCAATCTTTTGCCCTTCAGGGACAATGACCAATCAAATTGCGATCAAATGTCACACACAGCCATTAGATGAAGTGATTTGTGATCATTATTCGCATGTTTATCAATATGAGACCGGAGGTTACGCCTTTAATTCCGGTGTGGCTATGAACTTAATTGAAGGAAGAAATGGTAAAGTTACCGCTTCCCAGGTGGAAGCCGCTATTAAGCCTGTTTACGATTGGTTGCCGATTTCTAAATTGGTGGTTTTGGAAAATTCCTGCAATAAAGGTGGAGGAAGCTATTATACCAAAGAAGAGATTCATCCCATTAGTCAATTGTGCAGAAATCGGGGTTTGAAATTACATTTAGATGGTGCGAGATTATTTAATGTTTTAGTAGAAACGGGAGAATCCACTCGGGAAATAGGTGAGCTATTTGATTCTGTCTCCATATGCATTTCGAAAGGCTTGGGTGCTCCTGTGGGATCATTATTGATCGGAGAAGCTGATTTGATTCGCCAGGCAAGAAGATATCGAAAAGTTATGGGGGGAGGAATGCGTCAGGCAGGATATTTGGCTGCTGCATGCAAATATGCTTTAACACACAACATCGATCGCCTTAAAGTTGACAATCAAAAAGCAAAAGACCTGGGAGACCTGTTGAGTACACTGCCCTATGTGAAAACTGTACGACCCGTCAAAACAAATATTGTGATTTTTGACTTGGTGGAGCCGTTGACAGCTGATCAATTCCTGGAAGTCATGAAAACGGAACATATCATTGGTTCAGCTTTCGGACCTAAGACGGTTCGGTTTGTGACCCATCTGGATTATACCGACGAAATGCATGGCAAGGTGCTTGATGTACTAGGAAAAGTCAATTTGTAAAATTACAAACTCCTCCGTTTTCGCATTCTATGAGACCTTCATTGCGGATGGTCTTGCCCAAAATATGTTCTACTTGAAGGGTTCCGGAATTATATACATTGCCATAATTTTCAAATCTCGCATTCGTTGCGGAGAGATCAATTGTCAACGTCGCATTTGAGGGTATACTAATCTGACCACCTTCTTCTACAACCAGTGAACGATATGTATTCATTCCTGCCGGCATTATTGGAAATTCGACTTCGGGACAACCACAATTCGGAATTAAAATAGAATCCTGAGAAGTAGGTATCGTATTGCCAGACCAATTTGATGCATCATTCCAATCGGAATTCGTTCCATTCCATATTTTCCATCCTGTCAAATCTTCGGTCTCTGAATCATAGGAGAATAACGCAAGCACCTCCGAATCTGAAACTGCAGAAGGATCAGAAAAATCCAGGCCCTCATATTCTGGTGGAAGATTTACATTCTCAAAGCGGGCATAATCAAATGTACCAATAAGATCCGCATTGAAGGGTTGATAATCGCTGGGGTCAGGATCCAGATTGGAATTCAGTGTGTTAAAATTATGAAATGCATAGGAATAGGTATTTACTTTTGGCCAATCCGTATAGGTAACCATTCCTACTTGAAGTGTATCGGGCATATCACTTCGATCGTATCTTTGACGCAGAACAAACCCTTCTCCCGGCAATTGATGCAGTACCAATATGGCCCCGTTAATTTTTACCAGACGGATTAATGTGGAAAGTCCACTTACCGGATTGAAATTCAGTACAGAATTGCTGTTAATGGTGGACTTCACCTCGAATTTTGGAACGTTGGTCACATTCGCAGAGCCAATGGAAAGAAAGACATAGTTTTGATTCCCGGTTGTCCATTCACTTGGAGCATCAGTCATGCCGGTTGGTGTTCTGATCATAGCTCCTGAAAGTGAAAAAGTGGATGATGGCTGGTCGTCTTCCGCTTTATTGGATGAATTCACAAATATAGTAAATATGAAATCTCCCGATACTTCTTTAAAGAGCAGATTGGATCGATAGTCATCAAACCAGGCAGTAGTCCAGGGAACCATAGTCAAGTGTCCCTCATTAGAAATATTGACATCATAGGATTCCAAATGTGTTTCGGGCCATCCTTCTACTATTTCGACATTCTGCCATTCGCTTAAGGAGCATGTACGATTGAATTCATCCGACAATTGAGATAACTGAGCAGTGGCTGAGACTGAAATTAAAAAAAGAATGAGAAAGACAATATTTTTCATAGTATAAAAGTAAGACATCTTAACATTAGTCAATAATGGAAAACCCTAATCCGAAAGAGGAAATTCCTTCCCTTATTCCTTAACATTTACACAAGTTAAGTAAGGAAACTGGTTATTTACCTGTAGTTTTGTGAAATGTCGAATTCATTTAAAAATCGTTCGCAAATTCTTGATAAGCTGAATATCGAGGCATTAAACGAAATGCAAACGCAGGCCCAATTTGCTATTCATTCCAGCAGTGAAGTGATCTTGCTTTCTCCTACCGGAACAGGTAAAACATTGGCTTTTCTGCTGCCTCTCCTCGCTGAATTAAAGCGTGATGTCGGTGGAGTGCAATTGCTCATTTTGGCACCTTCCCGGGAATTGGCAATTCAAATTGAGCAAGTAGTACGTGATATGGGTACTGGTTTTAAAACCAATGTGGTCTATGGTGGTCGTCCTATTTCCAGAGATAAAATGGAGTTGAAAAACATCCCTCAGGTTTTAATAGGCACACCGGGTAGAATCGCCGATCATATTCGTCGCAGTACATTTGATGCTGAATCTATAACGAATTTAGTGTTGGACGAATTTGATAAATCTTTGGAGATTGGTTTTGAAGATGAAATGGAAGAAATAATAGGCTCTCTTAAAAATCGAGATAAAATTGTTTTGACCTCCGCTACTGAGAACGTAGAAATACCATCTTTTGTAGGACTCGAGAACCCGTTGAAACTTAATTTTTTGGATCAGCGAATAGATGCCTTGAAAGTGGAAGTAGTACTTTCTCCTGAAAAAGACAAACTGCAAACCTTGGTTGATACATTACTTCATATAGGCAATCAACCGGGTATTATATTTTGTAATTATAAGGCCTCTATAGACCGGATTAGTACTTTTTTAACCAAACAGGGAATTGATCATGGTACCTTTTATGGTGGCATGGAACAAAATGATCGCGAAAGAGCATTGATAAAATTTCGCAATGGAACGCATCAATTATTGCTGGCTACCGATTTGGCGGCCAGAGGGATTGACGTGCCGGAGATTCAATTTATAATTCATTATCACCTACCCCATCGAAGTCAGGAATTTACCCATCGAAATGGCCGAACTGCTCGTATGCAACGCGATGGAAAGGCCATTGTTATTCAATGGAAAGAGGAAGAATTACCTGATTTCATAGGTGATTTACCGGTTTTAACTATTGGGAAAAGACAACAAATCATAAGATCTCCCTGGTGTACTTTATTCATAAGTGGAGGCCGTAAAGACAAGATATCAAAAGGAGACATCGCCGGTTTATTTTTGAAACAAGCAGATGTTCGAGCTGAAAATCTAGGTAAAATAGAATTGAAAAACGATTGTGCATTTGTAGCGATCAAAGCCAAAAAGATAGACAAGGTGATTCTTAAAGTAAACAATACCAAACTCAAAAAGAAAAAGGTAAGAATTTATCAGATTTGAAATGAATCCAGCATATTTCTTGGTCCCAAATAAGCAAAATATCTATCGAATAATAAGTTTTTTGAATTCTGTTCCTATACGAATATAATAGACTCCGGCGTGCAATTGACTTACATCTAAGGATAGTTCTTCAGTTAAATGTTCTTTATGAATTAATGAACCATCTATGCTATAAATGCTAACCTCACTTGGTTCTTGCGCGCGGATATAAACCACATTTTCCGCTGGATTAGGAAAGACGTTAAAGTTCGAGGAGTTATTTTTTCCAAGATCAATACTTGTGATCGGAGAGTAGTTAAAATTTCCATCAAAATCAATCTGTTTCAAGCGATAATAATTGATGCCATTATTCGGTGCGTTATGTATATATCCATAAGATTGGAATTGACTAGAATTGCCCTTGCCTCGAATAAAATCAATAGTAGCCCAATCTCTTCCATTAACGCTGTTCTCGATTTCAAAACCTCTGTTATTAATTTCTGAAAAGGTGCCCCAATTCAACAAAACGGCATTTTCAACCTCAGCTTTTCGCGCAGTAAAATCTCCCCAGATGACAGGAAGAGAAGATTCACTTATTCCGGTTCGGTCATAGGTGGTCACTACATCCCATATCATATCCTGTAAATAAAAAGCTAATTCAGGTGATGGAATTTGGAAACCGTCCGGTGGGTTGGGCATTAAATCATTGGGTAATCCTACAGGACTTTGATTAAAAATACAAGCATAATGAATCATTGCTATCGCATAATCGCCCAACGAATTGGTGTGGATATTGTCACTGAAAAACTGATCGATAGTAGAGATTCCCGGAACAAGATTCAGTTGTATGTCATCATAAAGTCTGGCCATCATCCTATGACCAGGAATAATATAGACGTGAGGTGCTCCATTCGGACGATTATCATTGGCATAGTCCATCATCTCTTCCCACAGCAATTCATAGTCGTCGAGCGTTTGCCTCCAAGGTCTTTCAGCACCATCGAGATTAGTCCAGGTAGTCCATAATAAGGTAGCAGCGCCATTTGCCATGTTGCCGTTATTCCAAGAATTATTTACATAGAGTGATAAATATTCATTGGCAGGTGTAATAGCAGGTGGGTTGCCTCCATCATTCGGTATGGGAATTCCTTCGGTAATAATCAACAACTCCCAATCATCGATATCAAACCTGGCCGAAGGAGCACCATAATTATCATGATCGTGATCCCAACGCCAAAAAATAGGTGAACCCGGTATTGTCGATTTACCAATGTCGTCGCCAGCCCATTCACCTCGTAATTCACTGATTAAATTTACAAATTGTCCTGGCCAGGGCTGACCAAAAAGCGGATCTGTAAGACTATGACCGCTATGAATTTGCTTAACTTCTAATGGATACGAATCTTTGGGTGGCAATTGCCCAAAAAAACTGCAATGACAAATGAGTGCAAAGAAAAATAAGTAACCAAACTTCATAATCTTTTGATTTGATGGATTCAATCTCTTTAGAATTGCGTTCCAGACAACAAGGGCCAATTGATCAAGAAGGCTTACGAGATATAATTCTAAAATGTTAGATTATCAGGTGTCAACACAATAAATTTATATCTTTCAACAATAAGACTCAAGCTCCTATCTTTTTGCTGCATGTTAGTTTCCTAAATGAATAGAACTTTGCCAGAATATTGCACTTCATTCTTAAATTCACAACGCTTCGTTATACACCAATTAGGGAATGATAACTACTCAGGTGTATTGAAAATGAAACAGTTCTAAATTAACTTT
>JBCCVV010000260.1:0-9529 GCA_039194925.1 Bacteroidota bacterium | reverse complement strand
ATCAACTATCTATAAGTTAAAAAATATTGTAATATTATTTGTAGTTCAATATATCCTTTTTTACTTTGTAATAAATTTAATTCGCATATCATGAAAAATTATTTATTACTCCTTTCATTTTTGATACTTCCTCTATTCATAAATTCTCAGACAATTACATTTGGTACCGATGAAATCCTTTTTGAGCATCCTAATCAGCCAGATACATATTTAAATTTTCCATTTATACCATTTGATTACAATAATGATGGCCTTACAGACTATACAGGTTCTTCTCAAACCGAACAATATGCCTATAAAGGTTTGGAAGATGGTTCTTTTGAACAAATTGTGTTGAATTGGGAACAAAAGCCCATAAAGGTAATAGATTGGAATAACGATGGTAAAGACGACGCGGTTTTCCAGAGACATATATCCATAACGGGAGATGATGATGATTTTTTTATAAGCGATCCTTCAATAACGTCCAATGTATTTGAAGTTATTGTTGATGTCGCAGATCTAAATAATGATTCATTTCTAGACTTCATCACTATTGAAAGGAGAACATTTGATAGTGATATTCTTGCATTATATATGAACAATGGAGATGATACATTCGAAAAATCTGAAATAGATAATACTGAGGAGTATGAAGTTGCCGTACTTGGAGACATTAATAATGATGAATATTTAGATATTGTCTACTCAGGTTTTTCAACATATGTTGGTATTAATAACAAAAATGGAACTTTTACAATCTCTGATGATGAGTTTGAGAGGTCGGAAAGAGATATTTTATTAACTGATTTAGACAACGATAGCGATTTAGATTTGGTTATTTTGGATGGATTAGTAACCATTTATAAAAATGTTGATGGATCAATACAAAAGTCTAATAAAAAAGAGGTTTTCAATTCGGCAAGATCAATAAAATCAGGTGATTTTAATGGAGATCAAATGAATGACCTTATATCTATTTCTTATGAAGCTTCCACAATAGATATCAATCTTATGACGAATGATGGAAGTGGTAACTTTGATCAATTCCCCGAAAAAATTGTAACCTATCCCTTACCTGAACAGTTTGGAATACCTTCTCCGGAAACTAATAGAAATAATTTCTCTATTTATGATCACGACCAAGATGGTAAATTAGATATCATATACGTAGATGGAGTCAATGAACCGAATACAGTAAGATGGCTGAAAAATACTACCATCGTTAATTCGATAAAAGATTCTTATATCAATGAAATTAATGTCTATCCAAACCCTGCAGATAATTATTTGAAGGTAGATGCAAAATCAGATCAATTCGATAAGTTTGAAATAATCAATTTGAACGGACAGATTGTGAAACGTGGAACCTTTACTTCTTCTCAAATTGATATTGAAGAATTAGAAACGGGTCAATATCAGATTTTACTATATCCTAATTCTTATTCGGATATACTTCAAACGGTGAAGTTTTCAAAAATTTAGTGCCAGGATATAAGAAAATTATCCATATTCTACTGCATCAAATTAGTGTGCGAGAAAGCCTAGTGCACTTCAATCCAGCCTAGCCATCTGTCTTTGTTAACATGACGCAGAAACTCATTTATGAGAAAAGTTTTTAGAGTTCTATTTATTTGTGTTGTGTATAACCTGATAAAGTATTTGTTGAATACAGAAGATTATAGTCCTACTGTGTATGTTCTTTCTGGTTTGCTTATAAGTCTACTTATCGACTTTGTGATTAGTCCAAGATCTTCGAAAAAAACGAATAAGTAAGGCATTTACTTCTAATATCGTAAAAGTCAAATTAATCAACCAATTTACTTCGTATTCCTCTCAAAATCAAACTCCAATTGATTATCCTTTCGCTCCGTATTCAGGGTAGACAAACCAATACCCAACAATCGAATCGGTTTCATCTTACCTTCCAACTCTTGTAGCATTTCAAATGTCAAGTCGGTGATGATTTCATGACTGTTGGTAAATCCTCCTAATGTGCGACTACGAGTAAATGTGGTAAAATCACTAAATCGGTATTTAAGATTGATTGTTTTTCCCTTGATGCTGTACTTTTCACAACTTTTACATAGTTTTCCGATGAGCAGGCGGACCGATGCTTTCACCTCGTCAAGCGTTGTTAAATCCTCATTGTAGGTAGTTTCACTGGAAATGGACTTCCGAATTCTATCCGGCTTGACCTTACGCTTATCAATACCGCGAACCACATCGTATAAATACGATCCAAACTTACCAAACCGCTGAGCCAATTCTAATCGTGAATATTGCTTCAGATCAGCTCCAGTCTTTATGCCAAAATTTCGCATCCGCTCGGCCGTTGCTTTGCCGACACCAAAAAACTTTTCGATGGGTAATTCTTCCAAAAATGGAATGACTTGCTCCGGAAGGATTACTGCCAGACCATCTGGTTTTTTTAAATCGGAAGCGACCTTGGCCAAAAATTTATTGACGCTCACCCCGGCTGACGCCGTAAGTTGAGTCTGTTCCTTGATCTTCTTCTTGATCTCACTCGCGATTTTTATCGCCGAAGGTTCTGAAAACTTATTCCGGGTTACGTCAATAAACGCTTCATCTAGAGATAGAGGCTCCACCAAATCCGTGTACTCATGAAAAATAGATCGAATCTGCCTCGAAACCTCTTTGTACACATCAAATCGATGTCGAACAAAAATAATAGAAGGACATTTCTGATAGGCTAATCGACTTGACATGGCCGACCGCACTCCGAATTTTCTGGCCTCATAACTGGCAGCTGCCACCACCCCTCTTTCCTTAGAACCACCAACCGCGACCGGCTTTCCACGCAACTCCGGGTTATCTCGTTGCTCAACAGATGCAAAAAAAGCGTCCATATCAATATGAATGATTTTACGCTCTTCAAATTGCATCTCCTCTATATTTTAACGAACTTATTTATACCAACCAAGTTCCCTTTTTGATCATAAACCCGAATGACGTAGAATCCAACTTCCAATTCCCGAGTAGGAAGCTGTACATGACCTCTTTCTTTTTCCAACCATCCATTAGAATGCAAACCGCCATCAACAGAATAAATAGCATATCGATCAGCATCAATTAAGGAAAGCTCAACAACCAGATATTCTTCGGTTGGGTTTGGATATAAATTTAGTTGAGGAATAGATAAATCTTCGCTCGAAACGGTAAGACATGATCCCATGATCTCATCGCAATAAAGACGAGCCAATCGACAATCCAAAATAAATGGATTCTTTTTATCCTCTTGATATTCCGCTATTTTTTCATTTCTGATCCACTCTTTCTCGTCAACCGGATCATCAAAATGCCATTGACATAAGGTTTCTTGTTGGAGGGCGAAAAAATCCGGATCACTAAAGTCCGCTTGATTTTGATACATCGTATAAAAATAGAAATACGCGCGTGCTACATCTCCTTTGTGCTGTTCTCTTGGTTCAAATCCAATATTTTCAAGCAATTCGCTATACGCGTCGATATTTTGATTTGGAACTGACGTGAAAACATTGTCCTCGAAATACCATTTATCGGCTTGATTATCGACCACCTCCTGAAACGGGAGACTCCCCCGGTCAAAATTGACACCAGCTCTGGTGGGGAAAAGATGATGCATATCACTGAATGCATTGCTATTCTCAAATGCACCTTTGGATCGTGGATAGGTATGTTCGGTATTTATATCCTTGGCAAAAGCGTCTTCCGTAGGATCTAGATTTGGATCTAATGTGATTTTGTATCCGGTATAGACACATTCCAACACATTATCCACCGCATCAATATTTCGAAAAAAAGTATCTCTGGCATCACCATAATCCAAAACGGTTGACGTCTTGAATTCATCTACCAGTGCATTTCGCAAAGCGGCACCCTCCAAATCAACAAAGACTGGTTCGTGGTCAAATTGGGCCAAAGCTGATAATGTGAATGTGGTAAAAAAGAGAACAAATACATTTCTCATACAGGTATTCAGATTTAGTCATCCGTAAATAATAGGGCAAAGATACGTCATTGAACGTATTCGGTATTAGCGCACCAGGGTTAAGTCTCCAGTAATTTTCTTTGGTTGGTTCTCTTCATCCATAAAAGATATGATGTAGACATACACCCCTGCAGTGCATAATTGACCATTTTTTCGTCCATCCCATGAGAATGAATCCTCGCTCAAATTAAAATTCTGCTGATTGTAAACCATTTCACCCCAACGATCAAAGATCATGACCTCCTTTATAAACACCAAACTGTTGTTAGAATTGAGAATAAAATGATCATTTATATTATCGTTATTCGGAGAGAACGCGTTGGGAATAAACAACTTTGTCTTTTCGTTCACTTCGATTTGCATACAATCTTCCATTAGACATCCATCTCCATATTCCACACTAACGCACAACTCTGAATTCGCTTCTGGTGACAATGTGATCTCTTCACAATTGACACAAATCGTATCAGAATTTAATGTCCAAATCAACACCAGATCTATCAAATCCGTCACTATATCCGCGCGATAATCTTCAGACTCCCCTTTAATGATATTGAGATTACCCGTTATTAGAAGACTTTCAACACCGCTAGCTTCTACTGCAAACTCCCTTGAAGTCACACAACCTTCTAAACTTTCCACCTCAATTAAATGGTCCCCTATTTCAACTTCCACACCTTCTAAAACAGAAAGCACTTCTCCATCCAAAAAGACGGAATGATTGGAATCAGTGTAAATATCTACGAGATTGCTCCCCATCTCTTCACAATAGGATAGGCTTATTTCAAAATCCACTTCCGGTGACGGATGCACTCGTATTAGCGTATCTTTAGAATAAATACAATCGCCCAATTCATAATTGAATGTTACCAAATGCTCGCCAATTCCGGCTAGTTCCGTACTAAAATCAAATTCGTTAGCCAAAAAAGGACTCTCCCAAAATCCTGAACCGGAATCATCACCCGTAATCATCGCATCTAAGGTCACATTTTGGAGATTCTCAGGACATAGGTCCTGTGCGGAAAGAGAAAGATCAAACGTTACATCCGGACACGGCAGAGAAGTACAATTTTCAATTACCATGGCAGGACCACATATTTCATTTTGATTAAAAATCATTCGAATACTAACCTCTTCTTCCGAGTTTAAATTAGAAACAGTAAATGTATTATCAATTTGCTCTCCAGAGGTTTGGTCAGATAAGATGATAATGTCAATATCATCTACACCTGTATTGTCCCATAAAAATGTTACACTTCCCACATCACTACTGCAATCTATGCTTGGAGGCACGAAAGGTTCATATACCTCAACTATGTATTCTGTTTCCATTGAATTACATCCAACTTCAGAGAGCATTAACCGTATCGAATACTGTCCAGCAGCAGGAAATTCGATCTCAAATGGGCCGCCACTATTCGGGTCCATCCCATTCCTAATAACTCCGCCATCAAAGTCCCAATGAAACGAGGTTGTATTCGAGATCTCCGTTGCTCCGGTATACAATACAACTGCGAAACTATCTATACAAATTTGCGTATCTACACTAAATTCCGAATCTGGAGATGCTACAACGTTGACTTGATCGCATATCTCATTTGAACTTCCACAACCATTTTCAGCATAAACACAAAATTCAAAATCCATACCTTCCGTAACATCAACATAGACCGTATCCGAGGATAGACCAAATGTGAAAGGCACCTCAGGAGTAAAATCCCAGATGTAGGTTTCACCCAGCTCTTGACTCGCCATATAGATGATAGCGATCTCTTCTGACACACAAATGTCAATCGGTGAATAAGCAATATTGGGAATTGTCGGAGCAAGATTATCGATATCCACATTTACAGGACCAAAAGACTGAGGACATGATTCTCCATCTACCACAACGGCAACCTGAACAGAATAAGTCCCAATTTCATTGACGGTAAGAATGGAATCTATCCCATCACTGTCGGTCACCTCGTTTAAAAATTCGTCGAGCCAGGTGTATGTTACTGAATCATAGTGTTCAGGAGAAATATTTTGAATTTCAAAAGATAACTCTACTTCACCAGATTCACAATTTCCAATTCCAATTCCTCCCCAGAAATCTATGGCATTCGCTGTAATACGTATTAGGCTGTCACATCCTGAAGCGGCACCTCCGGGAATAGTTATGTTTCTGGAATCTCCGGGGTCGTCAAATAGATATCCATCAATCTCCTGCGGAAAATCAAAAAGGCAGAAGTAATATTCAATTTCTTCTCGCGGAGATAAAGGGATCTCAAATACATTCACATACTGAGTATACGAACATCCTAAATTATTCGTCACCATATTACTTGCCAGACCTGGCCCTGTAATGGCTGATGTACCCAACCATCCTGGAACACCGTCTCCATTCGGATCCTCAATTAATACTGTAGGCGCACCACCCGATTCCGTTATTATACAACCGGATTCAGGAGCGACTAAACTAATCGGAAAACATTCCTGACAAACATAAATATCAGTAAAAGTTTCATCTTTCAATTGTTTCACACACACACTGAATGTCCGGGTTTCTGAATTGTCACAATCATTAAAAGCGTAAACATGTATGTCAAAACATCCTTCTTCATCAAATTGGAAAGTAACCACATTGGTATCATTGACGGAATGAATTCCTAAAGGAAACTCAGAAGTGGGAGGATTAATGCTCCAATTGAAATTGACAGACTGATCAAAATCATCCAATGTAAATGTAATTTCCGATCCTGCACAAAGCGTATCCTGATCCAGATCCAGGCCCAAATTATTGGAAATAGTGGTAATCTCATCCATCTCGAATGCTTGCTGAGCAGAGTTGACGATCACTTCATAATCACAAACACTTCCCCCACAACCATCAACAAAAAGATAATAGGTTTGCCCTTCAATGAATTGATCACTTGCTAAATTAACCGTTTCGGCAATTAGGTCCATACAGTAATCTGTGTGGCATACCATACTATTTTCAAAACTGCAATCCGCAAAAATCCCCGCTTGAATTCCAATCGTCTGTGCACTTCCATCATCACCATAGATCGTTGTACAATTCGTCGGAATGATAGATAGATCCACCACATTACTTCCTGCCACGAAAGCAAACCATGACATATTATTGGGAATCCCAGCATTTTCGCAAAGCATCTCCGGTTGAGGTAAAATTAAATCATTGGGCAATGTACTGGTAAAACCATCCAGACAATCGATCGAACAGATAACTGGCGCATTCTCACAAATCAATCCCGCTTCAAGATCATTGGCACTGCAACCATCACAGACTACTCTTTCTTCAAAATTTACCGTATTGGTCGTAAAATTCTGAACTTCACCCATTGCAAGCGATTCGACAACTGGATTCGGTATATCTTCATTTGCATTTAAATCTGAAACTGTTATGGAAAGTTCGGAACTACATCCTGATATAGTACCAAAATCATCCGTTCGAACCATAAAAACATCCGAGGAGCCTACTCCTTCTGTATTCGTATACCCAAAGGAGATGTATCCATCATCTATTGAAAAAACAGAATTCAATTCGCTCAATCCTGCGCCACCATAGGTTTTAGACCAAACTACATCTCCATTTCCAGAGATTTCCAATAAGAAGGCATACATTTCATCATCGGGAATGTCTAATTCATAATTGCCCGCAATAACATAATTTCCATTTGTCAAGGCTGTTACGGCTTTGGGGCTGAGTATGGCATTAGACAGTGCAAAAGACCTGGACCAATTTATAGAACCATCCATGGCAAAATCAGACATCCAAATTTCTTGTTGTCTCGAATCATTTTGCCTGATAGTACCGATATTTAGAAATCCTGAGGCCGTTTGTTCCACGTAAGCATTACAACTCTCCAATTTATTTTCAGGACCACTGTTATACGTTTTTATTCTTACTATTACTCCAGATGGATTAACCACCATAATTAGTCCCTCGGTATCAAAAACATTATCAAAGACAGTCCACGAAGAAGTAAGAATATAATTCCCCAAATCGTCTTCAATTAACCCGATTTCACTGGATGAATCATCCTCAGGTCCACCATAGCTTCTAGACCATATCTCACTACCATTCTGTTCCAACTTCAGAAGAAGAATGTCTTTATTAGATGATAAATCACTACTTGTCTCTCCTGCAACAACAATATTTCCATCGGATGTTTCCAGAAGTGCATATCCGGCATCACCTCTTGCTCCTCCATAGGTTTGAGTCCAGATAATATTTCCAAATCTATCGATTCTTACCAATAAAACATCACTGTCTCCCTGACCAATATTACTGGTCCACCCTACCAATAGAAAATCACCATTTTGTAATTGAATTCCATTTTCAAGGAAAATATCTCCTGGAGCCTCAATTGTTTTATCCCAAATCTCTTTAGCCGATCTGTTGACTTTAGCAATGTACCCCCTATTGTTTCCATTATCGGGATTAATCGTACGGCCAATCAATAGAAAATTACCATCTAATGTATGGATAGCACTTTGCGCCTGATCAATTTGATTTCCTCCGAAAGTTTTAACAAAAGTGCTCTGTGCACGGGAGAAAACATTCAGCATGATTATGCAAAATAAGAGTAGTATTTCTTTTTTCAACGTTAGCCTTATTTTCAACAAGTTTGTCAAAATTTGAATTCTCAAATATAATCAATTAATAATCAACAAATTACTTATTAAATAAAATTATACAATGAAATTCATCACAAATTTAAGAATGTAAACGTCTTCTTGGGTGTAAACATTGGAAAGATTAATAGGAATGTCAGAAGGAAATTGATTTATAGTGAAAAGTATAGGTTTTCTGAAATAGGGCGTATGGATTTTTAAGGAAATCTTCCTCGAACCGTATACCCTAAATCAATAAGGCAAATCGTAACGGATTCAAAATAAATGTTTGGGATTAGACAGAGGTAATTTCCACACCTAAGTATTATCTTGATTATTGTAGAGCAGACAAAAAAAGAGGGGCCAAAAACGGGCGTTTTTGACCCCAGCTATCACGATAAACCAATTACATCGTCGTAAGATTACTGGAATACTTACTTATATTTTTAAAGTAATTTGTTTAAGGTTAAAAGAGGGGACAAAAACGGGCGTTCCTGCCCCCAGCTATCACGATAAACCAATTACGTCTTTAGTCAAATTTTATTACAATAACTTCATATCTTTATTAGAAGTCTTTGATATTGTAAACATCGTTATTTCATTTTTAATTTCAAAGAAAACGTTAAAAAATTTAAAATAAAAGTGGGGACAAAAACGGGCGTCTCTGCCCCCAGCTATCACGATAAACCAATTACGTCTTACAATCCGGCCTTAAACTTTTTAACTGCTTCGGTTAGTCTCGGCACTACATCAAATAGATCACCAAGTACGCCATAATCTGCAGCTTTAAAGAAAGGTGCTTCCGAATCTTTATTTATTACAACAATTACCTTCGAATTGTTGACTCCTGCTAGATGTTGTATTGCTCCACTGATTCCTGCAGCAATATATAAGTTCGGTTTAATAGCAACACCAGTTTGGCCAACATGTTCATGATGT
>JBCCVV010000259.1:0-9544 GCA_039194925.1 Bacteroidota bacterium | reverse complement strand
CTGGAATATCAAATAATTCGGTTTTTTGCTTGATTTGTAGTCAGATTTATGATAGTTGCAAGATATTCAGTATTTTATGCTTGATATTTAATTAAAAGTGATGTTAAGAGTCGTTTTATAACTCCAAAAAACAGTCTTTTCTATTTCTTTTAAGTAGCATTATTCCAACTTTTTAGAATCAAAAAAATGAAGAACTTCAGTTTTAAAGTCTTTGCCATGGCATTGATAATTTTCCCTTTACTTGTTTTTAATTCTTGCAAATCTGATCAAACATCACAAGATTTTACCGCGGATGTAAGTACGGTTACCTCAAAGCCTAATATTGTCTTTTTCTTAATCGATGATATTGGTGTGATTTCCACTCCTGCTTATTCTGCAAATATGGATGGTTCGCCCGTAGTATCCGCAACTCAGGATACGGGATATGTACAAAATGGAGGCTCATTCTATCCGTATACCACCAGTAATATCAATAGGTTGGCTTCCGAGTCATTGGTATTCACCAAAATGTATGCAACACCTCTTTGTGCTCCTTCACGGGGACAATTAATGACTGGACTTTATCCATTTCAAACCGGTATTGTCTATCCTGCATTTCCCAATCGGGGACCTCAATGGGATTTTGGACCGGCTAGTCCCGAAACTCCTGGATCTGGATATCTCAATCCCGATTTCACAACGTATCCAAAGATGTTGCGGGATGATGGAGATTATTATACCGGATTTGGCGGGAAATGGAATTTGAGATGGGGCGTACCAAATAGTACTGCTGACCATGAGCCATTTTATGATAGCCTGGTGATCAAACAAGCGGAACACCTGAACGATTGCGGATTTACCAATATTTATAACCCAGATGCATATACTGCGCTGATTGGGAATACGGTGGATTATTATCCCCCACAATTGTCCAAGGATAGAGCAAATAACGAAGATTACTTCCCTTATTCTTTAAATGCCTGGGCACTGGATTTTCTTGATGATGCAAAATCAAAGCTGCAAAATGATAATACGCCCTATTATTTACATTATTGTGCAGGGTTGATTCATGATGATGATTACCTGGCTATCCCGGGTTATCCTAGTCCACCTGCATCGGAAGAAGTACATTTTGCGAATAAAATTCATGTTGTGGATAGCTTGATCGGTGTGGTTATTGATAAGGTCAAAAATGACCCGATTTTATCCCAGAATACCATCATTATAGTAGCGGGTGACAACGGGACAGAACCAACTTACACTACTAAATACAGAGGGAATCCAACGGTTGGGGGTAAATTTTCTACCAAAACCTATGGAAGTAATGTTCCGTTTATTGTCAATTGGCCGGATACACTGGCTCCCGGAACGTATACACAATTGGCCGATTTTGCCGATGTGCATTCTACGATGACGAATCTGGCAGGAATAGATGGCTCATCCGTATATACATCCGGAGTTTCTTTTTTGCATAATATGAAGCTTCCTCCATCTTCCAGAAGTGAACTGCGCTCATACATTTACAGTCAGGCTAATGGACTTAACCAGAATCCAAATGTTCCTTCTTGCCCAGGCTCACTTGCGCAGGATGCATTTATAGCCAATCAAGAATATTCCCTTATACCAAGTAGTTGTGGTGGAGCTTTATTTAAAATTAATCCTACGACATTACAGGATTCATTTTTGTGCACTAATGGATGTACAGAAACGGATTATGAAGATGCTTACTGTACGCTTTACACAGAATTAATCACCTTAGCACCCCCTACGGAGTTTGTACCCTATGACAATACATATAAGTGTTCGGAAGGATAGGCAAGAATTATTTAAATGGAATAGGAGGGGATAAAGCAAATCCACTCTGATAGAAAGTGAGGATGAATTGGAATATTAGGTGGTAGTCTCTATTACAAATTGATTTAGTACTACTTTGAGAGATTAAGGTAAAAAGAGAGAAATATGGATTTTTGAAGTTGAATAGTTGATTGTGAATTGTGAAAATTCTAAAACTCAAGAGCAGATGCTTGGAGATTTTTCAAATTTAAGCGATTGTGCGGTTCTGCGATTGAGCAAAAAATCCTAATTACTCTTAATTGTTTAAATGTCTTAAAGTAGAATTAGATCATTCTATAATAGAAACTACTACCTAATTTTATAACTGGAAATGATCAATGCTGTAGTGATAAAGCAAAATGGCCAAGCGCTGATTGATACATTCTGAATATTAGATATAATCGAACGAAACGTTCCCGCACATGAAAAAGAATAGAAGGATTGCAATGTCCGACGCATTTATAAATGAACACAAATTATCTACAAAAGCACCTCCGAAAGACTCTTTATTTTGGACCTTATGGAACAGCTGCGAGGAAATCGCACATCAGGCATTAGCGACAGATTTTGTCCAAGGGATTAAAGCTGGTACACTCGATCCTGTGAAATACGGAGGATTCAATGTGAGTGATGCCTATTATTGTTTTCACGGCGCGGATGATTATCTCAAAGCCGCTAGTAAAGCCACGGACCCGACGTTGAAGGCATTTTTAACGAAAAAGTATAATAGTTATGTATCCTACAATAATACCTTTCCTAAAACCTGGCATGTAAAAAATGCAGAAGGTATTGAGCCTATTGACGTATGCAGAGACTATTCAGAATTTGAACGGCAAACCGTGAGTAAGCTAGCTCCAATTTACTGTTTAATTGTAATGTTGCCCTGTGAATATTTATGGGCTTGGTTGGGAGCTGAATTGGCTCCGCCGACTAAAGGAAACGTATACGCACCGTGGATTACAGGGAATAATGACCCTTCAGGAGCATATGCGATGGGGAATTTTATCGATGCCTATCAAAAGACTAAACCGATTGAGTATTCAATGGCACAAATGATATATGCCAAAGCGATGACCTATGAATTTAACAACTTTCAAGCGGCTACTTTATAATTTCATGGGTTGATAAAATAAATTCTGAAGAAAATTTTGGTTCCATATTACTTAGCTTTGTAAACCATTATTACCATTTGAACCATAGGTGACTTACCTTGCTGGTTATTGACTTTTGACCGAGCGAGGCACGACGTCTCCATAAGACTAATCTAATACTTTTGTAAATCTTGTGGATTTTACGAGTTGCAAGAATATTGGGTAGTTAGAAATAAATGTATCAATTTAGATATATGCACTTGTAAATTATCGTGAAATACAGGGAAACTAAGAACTAGATAGCTTGAAAAGAGATCGTCAATATGTAAAATTTTGTGCCTACGGATTTCTAAAAAATCTGCGGTTTTTTGATGCCTTTTTGTTGTTGTTTTTTCTTGAAAATAAAATTGATTATAGTCAAATTGGAATTTTGTATGCCGTACGGGAAATCGTGATCAATGGCGCTGAGGTGCCATCTGGAATTTTTGCAGATGCTTATGGCAGAAAGCGATCACTACTATTCGCATTCTTAATTTACATCACATCGTTTAGTGTATTTTACATTTCTAAGGACTTTTCTCTTTTGTTAATGGCAATGGTCTTGATGGGAGTGGCAGATGCCTTTCGTTCCGGTACACACAAAGGGATGATCATGGATTATCTTAAACACAAAGGTTGGCAAGGTGAAAAAGTGAAGTATTACGGTGAGACCCGGTCCTGGTCACAAAAGGGGTCGGCACTATCCGCGCTCATGGCTGGAATCATGGTATTTTATTCCGGGAATTATCGACTTATATACCTGCTTTCTATTATTCCCTACCTGATTAATTTTGTGAATATATATACCTACCACGAAGAATTGAACCACTCCATAAAAAAGAAGGAAAAGGCTCAATTTTCAATTAAAAAGTTGTTCCAATCAATTCTATTATCCCTTAGAAAAGGTAGAGTTATTCAGCTAGTCAATTCTTCCGCCTTGCATACGGCATATCTTAAATCGATCAAGGATTATATTCAACCGCTTATTGTCAATCTATCATTTATGATTCCTATAGCCTGGACATTGGATTCAAAAGGAAAAAGTGGTTTAATCATAGGAATGGTTTATTTTTTAATCTTTCTTTTAACTTCTGCTGCTTCTAAACATTCTTCTAAAATTCTATCGATGAATGTTATCAATATTGAGCAGAAATCCTTGTTTCTGGGATTAAGTATGGGATTACTGAGTGGTATTTGTTATCTACTTAATATTTGGTGGGTCGCCCTTGTGTTGTTCGTAATGATCTACATCATTGAAAATGGAAGAAAGCCCATATTAACAGGGTTCTTAGTGGAAAATGTTCCAAATGAGATTCTGACGTCCGTTTTGTCAGCACAATCCTTCTACAGTACCTTGATGTCAGCAATGATCGCAATTTGTTTGGGGACATTGGCAGAAAACTATGGTGTAGGAATTTCTCTTTTTATTGTTTCAGTTATTTTAATGGTATTGACCTTGGTGATTGGAGTTAGGAGGGTAGAGATTGAAGAGATTTGAAGAGATTGGAAAGATTTATATGAACAGAAAATAAACTTTATTAATCGGATAAATAAAAAGCTCAAAGCAGAGTACTTGAAAGATTGTTCTTTAAGATAATAGCAAAAGAATCAGGATCAATTCTTCGTATCCTTAATTGGATTTTTGACTACTGTCTTTTTGATTTGCTTTTTTGGGTTTGTTCTTTGATTCTGATTGGACTTTTGGTCTCTGGGACCTCGAAGATGAATGACCAGACCATTAAGGAAGTTGCGCAGGATTTGATCTCCCAGCTCTTTGTATTTTGGATGGCCTTCTTTACGAAAAAATGCACCCAATTCACTTTTGGTGGTATGAAAATCAACAAGTTTAAGGATGTCCACGATTTGATCATCCCGGAGTTGAAGTGCAACTCTTAATTTTTTTAGAATGTCATTGTTTGTTAAGCCCATATTGTTGATTTAAAGCAAAGATATTAAAATCTAAACTCATTATTTTTGTGGATTTTAAATATAAAACTATGATTATATCTTCTATTAAATCGCTTTTCATTCGAGCTTTAAAAAAGCTAAAAACAGAAATCGACGGGTATTCATCGGAGGAAAAACTATGGATTACAGACAGAAATATTGCCAACAGTGCAGGGAATTTGTGTTATCATTTAATTGGAAATCTCAAGCACTTTATTGGTGCTCAATTAGGCGCAACGGGATATATAAGACGACGAGGTTTAGAATTTTCTGCTAAGAATATTCCCAAAAATGAATTGCTTGATGAAATAGATGAAGTCACTGAAATTATAGCTGCCACTTTGGATGGGTTGACGGATAAAGATTTGAATCGTGAATACCCAATTGTTGTATTCCAGGAGAAGATGAGTATTGGTTATTTCCTGATCCATTTGGCCACTCATTTAAATTATCATCTAGGACAAATTAACTATCACAGACGCCTTTTGGATTGAAGAAAAGACTTATTTCCATCGAATCACTCATTTTGTAGAAAAAATGTCTTAAAAAAATCATAAGGAATCAATTTTACAAAACTTTATAAAGCCAATCTTTATAAACAATTTTAGTTTTGTAGGAAATTCTTAAAAATTTAAATCAAAGACTTTAATCAAGTCTGTAATACCAATCTTAATCATTATGAAAAAAAATCTTCTTTTTGTGGTTTTTGCATTCCTGGGATTCAGTGTTAATGCTCAAATGAACAAAATTGACTTTGAGGAGTACACGCTTGACAATGGGTTGCATGTTATTCTACATCAGGATAAATCCACGCCAATTGTTGCTGTATCGGTCATGTATCATGTTGGATCAAAAAACGAAAAACCAGATCGTACAGGTTTTGCCCACTTCTTCGAACATTTACTTTTTGAAGGAACAGAAAATATTGATCGGGGAGAATATGACAAATATGTGGAAAAAGCAGGAGGTACACTAAACGCAAATACTTCGTATGATCGAACGTACTACTACGAAATCTTACCTTCGAATCAATTGGAACTTGGTTTGTGGCTTGAATCGGAAAGAATGCTTCACGCTAAAGTAGAACCTATCGGAATAGAAACGCAAAGAGGAGTTGTTAAAGAAGAAAGAAAGCAAAGAATTGAAAATCAACCATACGGTTCAATTTTATTGGAATCTTTGTCCAGAGCGTATAAACAACACCCTTATCAATGGCCTGTAATTGGTTATACAGAACACATTAACGCAGCCAAAGAAAGCGATTATAAGAACTTCTATAATGACTTTTATACACCCAATAACGCTATCTTATCTATCGCCGGGGATATTGATATCGCTGACGCCAAGCAATATATCGACAAGTATTTTGGAAGCATTCCAGTGAAAAATAAAACGGTATATCGACCGAATATTGTAGAGCCTGAGTTGACTAAAGAGATAAGAGATACAATTTATGATAATATACAACTTCCGGCTGCAGTAATGACGTACAGGATACCGGCTCAAGGTACTCCGGATTATTATGCTGTTTCTATGTTGGGAACATTATTATCTCAAGGTCAGTCTTCAAGATTATACAAGGCACTTGTGGATGAAGAGCAAAAAGCTGTATTTGTGGGTAACTTTCCATTAGGACTTGAAGACCCCGGTGTTGCTATCGCTTTTGGTATAGCAAATATGGGTGTGAGCATTCTTGACGTAGAACAATCGATTAATGCACAAATCGAAAAAGTACAAAACGAATTGATTTCCGATGAGGAATTCCAAAAATTAAGGAATCAAGTTGAAAACGACTTCATCAGTAGCAACTCAAGGATAGCAGGTATTGCGGAAAGTCTTGCCAACTATAAAATGTATTTCGGCGATACGAATTTAATTAATACAGAATTGGATAGATATCTTGCCGTAACCAAAGAAGATATTCGACGAGTAGCACAAAAATATTACGATATCAACAATCGGGTAACGCTTCATTATTTACCGAAGCCAGCCAATCCTTAGGCTATATTATTTTATAAATTCATTAAAAAAATTAGGACCAACAATAAATATTTAAAATGAAAAAATATTCAATATATATCTTGTTTGTAGGGTTGCTTTTTGCCCAGTGTAGCAAAAAGACTACAAACAAAATGATGGATGACAAGAAGGCAGAAATGACAACTGCCGTAGAAAATTCTCTGGAGTGGAGATCTGCTGCACCTGGAGCCGGGCCTGCTCGTGAGATCAAATTGGGGAATTATGCTTCTTTTGATTTGCAAAATGGGCTCAAAGTAATTGTTGTAGAGAATCATAAAATACCAAGAGTATCTTATCAATTGTCTCTCAATAATACACAGATCCTCGAAGGAGATCAGGTAGGCTATATATCGATGGCAGGGAATCTAATGAGTACAGGTACCACTTCAAAGTCTAAAGCTGAAATTGATGCAGCTATTGATTACATTGGAGCGAATCTTAATACTACAGGAAGCGGTGTGTTTGCAAGTTCTCTAAAAAAGCATTCTCGTAAGTTGCTTGAAATAATGACGGACGTACTTTACAACCCTTCATTTCCCCAAGAGGAATTTGATAAAATGAAAACACAGACACTATCTGGATTAGCAAATACAAAAACAAATCCAGATGCAATGGTTGATAATGTTGCAGCTGTTTTGAATTATGGCACAGAGCACCCTTACGGTGAGGTGCAAAATGAAACACATGTTAAAAATATGACAATCGATCAATGTAAGTCATATTACAACACTTATTTCAAACCTAATAACGCGTATCTAGTAGTTGTAGGTGATGTTACCCCGGAAGAGGCTAAAGCAGATGCAGAAAAGTATTTTGGAGAATGGGAGTCAGGTGAAATCCCGCAATCCAATGTTAAACTTGCAGAGCCACCAACAGGAACACAAGTTGCATTTGCGAATAAAGATGGTGCGGTGCAATCCGTGATTCGTGTTACCCATGCCGTAGATTTAAAGCCTGGTGCCAATGATTTGGTGAAAGCCAGAGTAATGAACAGTATTTTGGGAGGTGGAATCTTCTCAGGTAGATTGATGCAAAACCTTAGAGAGGACAAAGCATATACTTATGGAGCTCGGTCATCCTTGTCTTCTGATGAGCTCGTTGGTAATTTTAGAGCTTTTGCCAGTGTGAGAAATGCGGTTACGGACAGTTCTGTAATCCAGTTTTTATATGAGATGAATAGGTTGCGCGATGAGCCAGTATCAGCAGAAGATTTACAATTGGTGAAGAATTCTATGGCTGGAAGCTTTGCCAGATCATTGGAGTCTCCTCAAACCATTGCAAGATTTGCAAGAAATACCTACAGATATAACTTGCCGAAAGATTATTATCAAACCTATCTTCAAAGACTAGATGCAGTGACGGTAGCGGATGTTACAGAGATGGCAAAGAAATATGTGAGACCCGATAATGCCTATGTTATTGTAGCCGGATCAAAAGACGAAGTCGCAGAAAATCTAAAACAATTTGATGCGGATGGAGAAATTGATTTTTTCGATGCATTCGGTAAAAAATTAGAGAAGCAGGAAGTACTTCCGGAAGGTCTTGATGGTGCCAAACTTGTTTCGAATTTTCTTACCGCTCTAGGAGGTGAAGACAAATTAAAAGCAGTCAAGACAATCGTTACGAAAATGTCTATGGAAATCATGGGGCAGAAAGCTGGAATGGAAATGGGACAAAAAGACAATACCATGTTCTATTCTGAAATGTCAATGGGAGGAAACGTGATGCAAGCGCAACGTTATGATGGAATGAAGGCCGTCGTGAGTGGAATGGGGCAATCTCAAACCATAACAGAAGGGCCGCAGTTGCAAAGTATGAAAGACCAGGCCGTGACATTTTCACAACTGGGCTACCTCACAGGTGATTATGAATTGAATTTGAAAGGAATAGAGGATGTAGAAGGAGAAAAAGCATACAAAGTAGAAGTAGTAAAGCCAAGTGGTGATAAGACTTATGAATTCTACAGTGTGAAGACAGGGTTAATCGTAAGAAACTTGAGCACACAACCTGGTCCGACTGGAGAGCCTTCGACCATTACTACGGATATGAGTGATTATAAAGCTGTTGGTGGTATAATGTTCCCTCATACGATTACCATTAGTGGGGCGATGCCTGTTCCTCTGGTTATGAAAGTGGACAGCTATGAAGTAAACCCTGATATTCCTGCGGATAAATTCAAAACGGAATAACAGAATCAGATAAAATTTCAATAGGATGGAAAGGGCTGTAACGAGAGTGGCGGCCCTTTTTTTATTTGTGCGCAGATTTAATTCCGAGTATAATTGGATTTAACCTGGACCAAATATCAAACATCAAACTTTTATCGTCATAAAATGAAGTGATTTAAAAACGTATGTTAAAATGATTTATAACTGCCATGCCTTCCAAAGTCTTGTACGGCGGGCAAGGCTTAAGATACAGATTGAAGCTTCCCGCCGGTTCTGCGGGACAGGCATTTTTGAGTTTCGTAGCCAAAGCTTAAGTAGGTCTTTAGCTCCTAGCTTTAAAAAAGCTGAGAAGATGTGTTTCAATGAGTTGTAAAGCAATTAACAATAAGTGTAACTACACAGCCATATTTTTGGCAAACAGTTCATCATTATAGACCTGTTGGATAGACTCCAATACATTACGTTCAT
>JBCCVV010000258.1:0-9549 GCA_039194925.1 Bacteroidota bacterium | reverse complement strand
TACAATATTGATAAATTGGCAATTGGATGTTGTATAGTAGAGCAGAAAAAAGGAGCGGAAAAAATTCCAACAATCCTTAAGAACTGGGTAGAAAGTAATGTTGGAACGACTCCAGAGGAAAGAGAACAATTTATGAAGGGGATCGAATTGCCTCCAATATTCATCCTATGCACATTTTGGAATCAGATTTTAGTGTATGATTACCGTACCGATAGTCCAAACCCAAAGGATAAGATATCCAAAATGCTGGATACCAGATTTTTTGATGATTTGTTTTCTGATTTTAGCTGGAGAAAAAATTGGACGACAAGCAAACGGTATTTTAAGAATATCTATCTCTTACGAGATTATGAATATTGTACCTTGTATAGCCCTGCGAACGTGACACCTGAACCGGAGAATGGATTTAATCAGGAAGATGAAAAAAAGATAGACTATTATAATGGAGCGAGAGACTCTTTTGTACTATTTCGAAAAGAAGTCAAGCAAAAGGAAGCCACACTTACGCTGGATATCAATGATTATTTTGAGGATCCAAAAGTATCCTTCGAAGCTGCTTCTCTGCCCAATTTGGATGGTAGTCTTCATATCATTGAATGTCTTAGAAAGTTAGATGCTTCTTCCCTGAAAATGAGGAAATTAGCGAATATCCTTAATAAGAATTATCATGCGGCCATGAGGGAGTTAAAAGATCTGCACATTGATGATTCAATGGAGTCCAGGATCGAAGAGGCACAAAAAAAGGCAAAGGAAATTCATAATTCTCTGACCTTTCAGCAAATTGGTAGTTTACACTCTCTTGCCTATCTACAGGAAAAAATTATGCTTGATCGGGATCAGGTAAGAGAGCGAATCTACAGGTTGTTAAATGATGATCAAATCTTCAATAATTTCGAACAGGAACGCTATAAAATCATAGTCGAACAGTATCCGAATTTGACCCAATTGGAAAATAAGGAGGAGAAATTGGCGTACCTCTTCTCAGAATTGGATGTTTCAAGTGTTGAGGAAATTGAAAAAAGACATGATATCAAGGTTGATGAGCTTTTGGAGTTTTCCAAGATGGAATCCACAGCCCAAAAGCTTATTGACAAGATATTTGCATTTTGGCAAGGAAATATAGAGTTTCTGCTGGACTCTTCTTTCAATAAAAAGTATCCGCTTCGAGTAATCATTGATACACTCGTTAAAAACTTCAAAATCTTACATATAAGAGATGCCATTGCAGACAGTATTGGTGAGTATGTCAATGTGATTCATATCAATCCACTTACCTATTCAAAGATTTCCGACATCATCACCAGCATGTTCAACAATCACCTAATGACAGCCGGATGGTATTTTTCTTCTGATAAAGACAAGGAAAAACAGATCACTTTGGCCAAAAACAATGACTTTAAATGTAGAGAGGATGTATGGAACAATGAGGTTATAGTCAAGGATACTGCGTACATCAATTCTATTTTTGACGGTATAGAACGATACGAAGAGTCTAATGGTAATGGTAGTTTGAAAGCAAATCCAATGATGTATAATACCTACAAATGGAGAGATCATTTGAAACTGTCTTTGCTTACGGGATTAGACATAGTGGACTATGATGAGGATTCCAATAAAAGTCTGAAAAAGCTGCTGAATGAAAATAATGAATTGGAAATTTCAATCGGATAACATAAGATGGCCAAGCTAACATTTAAATATAATCTGCGAAACCTCAAACCTCATCTTTTCTATGATCAGGTGCCTGCTTCAAAGTTTACTTTGATAAAATCAGTGCTGATTAAAAACATTGATCAGGATTTGCACGATTTATTGGCTGAACCACAAATATCGCAAGATGCCCTGGATGGTAAGATAGAAGCTTACTGGACTTCTCATACTTTAAGTGAAAGAGCCCTACCGATTACGAAGTTGTCGGAGCAGGAATACGATAGAATAAAAAGTGTATTGAATCAAAAATTAGATTCTATCAAATCGTATGCAAGTGGTTTGCTGCTTTCAGAGAAAAAACAGGAAATAGAGTGGGGACAGCTCTTATCCAAGGCGATTAAATACCCTGCGGATGATTTTGTATTTATTGATAATGAACGCATTGCTATTGTAGCATGGGGTTTTGAATATTTGACTCCACCAATTGAGCCCATACCTTTTGAAGAGGGATTTCCCATTGATAACAACCAGCGTTTTAACAAAAATAGCGATGAATCTGAACCGTTCAACCCGGATGAGGAAATTGACAATAGTAAGGGGGAGGATATTGGATTGAAAAATAATGGTGAGAATGAAACATCCGAAGTTGATGATTCTTCCTTTCCTTCTGGTTCCGGTGCTGAAACAAACCCGGATGACCCCACTGGACTTGCTCCGGAAACTAATGATTCCAATCGGATGAACGCTTTAGATAATGAAGCAAGCCCTCCTGACGCAAATTCCGACATCTCGGATACGTCAGGAGAGTTCCAGGATTCAGAAGAGATTCAAAACCCGACCGATCAAAATGAGCCCTATCCCATTGCTAATAATGAACCCGACAACATTCAAACTCTGGAGGAGCCACAAAACGCTGGAGGCGGAGGAAGGTCTTCGTGGTCATGGTGGGAATATTTGTGGAGAATACTGGTAGCTATATTATTATTCTTACTCATTGCATTGTTGTTTTCCAATCTGGTTTGTTCTGGAGGACGGGGTACAGGCGGAATATTTAATCCGGGTGATGAACCTGTTTTGCCTAATCCGCCTAGCGTTACCAACCCTAGTACAGACCCTGATGATGACAGCTTTCCCAAAACAACCCTCGAGCCTATTGATCCGGGCACGATAGTTACAAGTCCGGATTCCGTTACAAACATCCTTCCGGATAGATTGAATGTTGCTCTTCAGGGAAATAATCAAAATTTAGAAGCGTTTGCCTCGGCGTTCAAATCAATCTACCCTTCAGATGACTATAGGATTATATACAGCGATCCTAAAACATTTCGAGTTCAACTAAAAGTACCGATAGGTGAGACAAATGAGGTAGCAAGGAAACTGAAATCTGAATTGACTCAATTTAAATTGTTGATATGGCATGAAAGTATTTTTACGAATAACAAAACATTTAATGACCCTGGATTTGGTGAGGATGCATATTCGTGGTTTTTTGAGGAAATACAAGCCTTTGATGCCTGGCAAATAACAGAAGGTAGTCAAGAAGTAATCGTTGCAGTTTTGGATGGAGGTTTTGATATTAATCATCCCGAATTGAAAGACAGATTATACAATGGATGGAATGCTTCTCGAAAATCTCAAATTTCCACTTCACTGGGAGAGCAGGGGGAGCATGGCACCCATGTTGCCGCAACAGCTGCCGGTATTTCGGATAACAATGAAGGTGTTTCAGGTATAGCACCAGGGTGCAGAATAATGCCAATCGTTGTGGCCGATGAAAGAGGTACCATAACGTCCACCTACGTTATAGATGGAATTCTGTATGCCATGAATCATGGTGCTAAGGTTATAAACATGTCGCTAGGGATGTACGTGAACCCGGATTTGGTTAATTATTCACAAGCGCAACAGGAAGCAATAATTAAAAATAGCTTTAAAGATCAGGAAATGTTCTGGGACGAATTATTTTCTATTGCAGAAGCCAAGAATATAAGCGTTGTACTTGCAGGAGGGAATCAGGATGTATTAATTGGGATAGATCCATTGGATAGAAGCAATTTCCCCATACGGGTATCGGCGACACGCAGGGGAGCGGAAAAGGCTGTTTTTAGCAATTGGGGCATACGTTCCGATATAAGTGCTCCGGGCGAGAATATTTACAGTGCTGCACCCAACGGGGCATTTCAGATGATGAGTGGGACCAGTATGGCAGCTCCTATCGTTGCGGGTGCTGCTGCATTGATGTTCTCAGCCAAACCAGATGCCAAGGCCAGTGAAGTGAAGACTATTTTTATGCAAACGGGTAAACCTACCTTTTCACCCAGCGGAAAACAGATGGGTAATTTAATCCAAATTGAAAATGCCTTGAGTTTTTTGTTGAATGGAATTGTCCCTGAAGATCGATGTACCCAGATTGAGCAAAAAATTGATAGCCTCAATCGGTTAATTCAGGATTTGAAGGATCAGTGTAGTCTGCAATCTTTTACAGACACGATGCGCATTCCGAAAATACTTCCTAAAGATGTCTCATTTGCCAAGGGTAGGTGGAAGAGTTCATCGCCCATTGAAAACAGTAAAACCAAAGAGGTGGTAGAGCTGTATTTCGATTTTATTGGTGCGCAATCTGGAAAATTGACTTTGGTTGAGGCTGACGGAAACTCTTGCAAAGCAGTGCTGAATCTAAGCATTCAAAATTCAAGATTTGTTTTTGATCAGCAGGATGAAGCGAAATGTCCTACAGCGTATAACTACAATCCTTATCACTTCAGCTGTATAGCCGATAAGAACGGCAAGGCTATATGTCAAGCTCAAAATAAGGTGCAATCCAGTAATACATTCGAATTTACATTAATAAAAATAAAATAAATCAACACTATGAGTTATGCCGGTAAATATGGTTTTCCAGGTAAAGATGCCCCAATTTGGTGGTGGAGTGTTCCTTTTTTGTGTGCAGCGATTCTATGGGTTGCGCTACCATTTGGCTTTGCATTGAGTCTGGGAACTCATACTGTGGGATTACCTTTTGTGATATCTACATTCTGGGTTGTTATTTTATTAGGGCTGGCTAAGCTTCTGGAATGGAGCAAGACAAAAAAATCTGATCTTATCTATGCCATTCCCATTTGGATTGGATATGTCTTAATGGTCATCGTAACTGCTTTGTTTGCACTATTATTTCTTTATAACATGTCGGATGCTGCCAACAGTCAGGCAAAAATGAAAAAGGATGAATATACGGCAGTGATTGAAATGCTCGGCAAAAACGACAACTCCCATAGATCTTTTCAAAAGGTGTTGGCCACTGAAGATGTATGTGAGGAAATAGAAAACATTAGAGAGTTGCAAGAGTCATGGTCTTCAAAAAGCGATGTGTATGTGAAAAAGTCTAATGTCAAAAATCTGTTTCAACCACTGAATCTACTCGAAGGTGTAAACGTTTCTCTGGAAAATGAGAAGAAGGATATAGCCCGTATCATAAAACCTTGCCTTTCCACTATTACCAATTTTGATCTCAATGATTACAAAAATATTAAAGGCGAACCTTGTCTATCCGTTGGTTGTGCGTTTTCAAATGCTCCACTAAGGGGGATTGTACTTATTGGTCTTATTGCTTTTGCCTTTTTGTTGCCGTTTTTAGGAGCAGCTCCATTCTTACAAACACTAAGTTAAAAACATAATATTGAAATGAATATTCAGGAAAAGATACTAACCTTTTTGACTCAGGGCAATCCTGAAAAGGTAGCAGAGCTTCTGGATGGATTATCCATACCTCGACAAAATCAGGAATTCGAAAAAGCCTTGGACTTACGCAATATAACCGAGGAGAGTAAAAAAAGACTATTTGAACAAGTGCTGAAAAGAAGTAGACCGAATCCCGAAGAAACCAATACATCTATTGCGCGAGAAGAGCAAATGAAGCAGGCGAAAGAGGAATGGAAGTATAAATATCATAATCGTAATCTGAGCATTGCGGATCTCAAATCGCCTCCGGATGATTTGTATATGGAAAGAGATCGATATATCGATGACCTGCTTTCTTCTAAAATGCTTTCTCCTACAGAGGTGAAAATGTATGTCGATCAGCATTTGCTAGATCCCGATCGGGCAAAATCCTATTTGCTGTCGATCAAGAGAACCCCTGAAGAAATACGAGCTATCCTTAAGATCGCAAACGAAGAGGTTACCTTTCCCGCGACTTGGTTTTCTGAAAAGGTGTCTCTGAAAGCAGGGATCAACGATTTGCTTGTTATCGGGAATGCCACAGCAGGTAAGACTTCCTTTCTGGCGTCTTTTATGAACTTTATGCAAAACAAAAAACCCAACTTCGAACTCCTCAACCCCAGGTCTTATGGTCATAGATACGGGTCGGTATTGATAAAGGCGGCGGGAGACGGTAAATGTTTTGGAGGAACGGTCAAATACCGGGCTATTAACATGTTGAGTTTGATGAATCCACAAAAAAGGTACTTCCCATGCAATATTGTAGATCTTCCCGGTGAAGCTTTTACCTCTACATTTTCTCAATCGGGTATGAAAATGCCTCCCAATTTTGAAAGTGTATTCCTGGCGTACAATAATGATTTACCCTATCAAAATCCAAAAGTTTTACTTTTTACAATTGCTGTGGATCAGCCAGAGATAAATATTTCCGAAAAATACAATACCGTAGATGAAGATGGCAACAATGTGACTAAGACAACAAGCTATTCTGTGGATGTGGATACATTCTACCAAAGCTTTCTAACCTTACTTCACGAAAAAGGCATTATGCATCATGTGGTAGGAATTGGAATTATTGCTACCAAATGGGATAAAAGTCAGGAGTTTGGATATTTCGATAAGTCTCAATTCATAAAAAAAGTATGTTCCTCAATGAATGAGCAGATTCTTTCGTGGCAAGACAAATTTTATAAAAAACTGAAATATGAGACGTTTACGTATTCCATAGGTGCGGTAGATGAAGAGTTGAAGTCCTACAATCATGATCCCCAGGGTGCGGATGATTTATACGATTGGCTTATTCATAATCCCAGAGTATTAAAAGAACTTAATCCAAAGGGATATCATCAAGTGATGAGCAATGGAAAGTATTAGAATTTCATCAGAAGATAATTTTGGACTATGTGTCTGGGGTACTCGAATAGGGTATAGAGATTTTGTTATGAAAAACATTTTTCTACCCGGTGCGGAAGATAGTCCTTGGACGGCATTGGTTGGAAATAAGGATCCCAGAGGATTATTTACGACGGAGCAAGGTATGCCTTATGTGTATCATATTGCTTATAAAAAGAATCTAATTGCATTCACGGTATTTCAACACATTTTCGATAATACCAGAGTAGGGGAGACTGGGAGAAATGGCTTTTTGGCACTTAGTTTATTTTATGATAATTCGTATAAGTTAGATTTTAATGTCCTTTTGGGTATCATATTACCGAAGGTAAAGGAATTGGAATTGAAATTTATCCGTCAGAGTGTTCTTTCGTCTTCTATTGACTCAGCCATGAAGACCTACCAATGGAATCTTCCTTCTCTTTCTTCGTTGGATACCCACAAATTCAAACCGAATCGTGATCGTTCTAAGGTATACCATGATTTGGTTTATGGACTGGGTACTCAAGTGGATAGAGTTCGTCTGTTATCAATTCTGGAATGGACCTATATATATGGTCGGGAGGAAGGGTATTTCATTCTCCCGGAAAAATTTACCAAAAGAAAGGAGCATAAGTTGCCGTTGCTTTCGACATTGGAAAAATATGAAGCCTTAAAAATAACTCGAAGAATAGAAATTAAAGTTGCTTCTTCCAAAGCTCATATTACCCTTAAAAACAATAGAAATGTGACACTTAGAGCAGAAGTAAGTCCAATTAAAGAAGGAGGGTTGCTAAGATTTGAAGGGCCGATCGAAGATGCCGATTTTCCGCTTGCCTATTATATCAGTGAACCATATTATGATACGCAAAAAATAGAAATTTCACTGAAAGAGCTGATTGATGGATCCAATTACTTTAATATAGAACCGATTATACTGCAAGAGAGAGCGTATACTTCACTTGCTATTCTCGATCGAATGGGGAAGCCGTTGCCTGATAGTGATTTTGTTGTAATACATAAAAATGGTAACGTGGCTATAGATCCATTATCAAAAATCTATGAAGATGATTATCCCAATTGGATAGATAGTACTATAAAACCAATGGATAAAACCCTGCTAAAGCCCTATAAAATAAAAAAAGAAGATTTGCTAAAGGGTAGGGTCATCCTGGAAGGAGCGCCCAAAGTTGATCTAAAAGTACGGAGCCAAAATGGAAAGCTGCTCAAGATAGATGAGGACTATACGCTTTGGATTAATAAGAATGATAAACATCAGACGCTTCTGAATCTTGAGATGTACGAATCAAATCAAGAAATCGAAATTGAAATTAGAAGTTCTAAATATGGAAATATACCTAAAAAAGTATACTCCGTAGAGACGCTTTTATCACCTGATTTTCCTGGAATAGAGTTGCCAAAAAATGAAGAGTTTGCCCTAGTGAAAGTCAAAGTCACGGATCAATTTGCATATCCTGTAGAGGATGCTGAAATCACTCTTATTGGGAATGGTATCCGCGAGACTTTCCCAACAAATCAAGATGGAATCGCCAAGAAGCGCATCTCAAAATCGGATAATTCAAAGTTAAATTTGTATGACTGTACAATGAGTATAGTGAAGGAGGGCTATGAACCTATTCTTGAAGGGAGATATGATCCAAATCCTATATTCAACTTGCTTACCGAAACTACTATAATACCAATAAAGGGTAGATTGGACAGCTCTGGATTTAAAGTCAAATTCAATATTGACGAACAATCTTTTGATGGTAAGATGATTGTAAAGCGCCCTAAAGAAGAGAACCAAAAGCCATCATACCATCTGGAAGTCGAATTGCCAAAGTTGGAAGCCGAATTATTGAGGAAAAAGCCTGTAGAGGTGGATTTGGTAAAAGCTCCGCCAAAAATGAAATTGAAATATCGGGAAGGTTCCAGTTTGGAAATGTTGATGGACAGAGGAATTAAAATTGTAAAAGAGTCTGACGATATTCCTATGAAATGGTTGATTCCTATACTTATGTTTTTGATTCTGGGCTTTACCGGGTTGTTTTTTTTCGAGGACATTCAAAATAATTTGAAGTCTACTCCGGATGATAATCACGCTCCACAACTAACCAATGGAAGTATTCCTCCACAAAACAACAAGGAAGGAGATAAAGTGACGCTTGACCTCACTGAATACTTTACTGATGAGGATAAGGATGACTTGACTTTTAAAATAGATTCACTTCCTAATGGCCTGAAGGTGGATGATAACGGAATGATTGAAGGGACCCTGAAGAAAACCTCTGATAGTAGCAGGATATATACTGTGAAAGTTAATGCCTCGGATGAAAACGGAGGGTCCTTTGCTACATCTTTTAAATGGACAATTAGTTCTGATGAAGTAAAAGAAGAAGTAATTGTTAAAGGTAGTGAGGGTACTGATGAGATGCAAAAAAGTATAGCGGAAGAAGAAAGGAGAAATACAATAGATAGCCTCAAGAACAATATTGCAATGGAAATTTTGACTAAAGACTTTAATTCTACAATTGCTAAAACGCTTACAAATTGGAAAAATGAATTGGTGAAATTGGAGGCATGGGAATCAGTATCGAATGAAATTGGAAAAGAAAGGATAGAGTTGTATAAAGAATTGGCTTTTAAAGTTGATCAGGTTGTCAATTGGAAAAAGTATTTTGTAAAAGAACCAGTTCATTCAGCTTATGTGAAAAGTTATAATGAAAAGAATATGAAAATTGTAATGAGTGCTTTGTGTGAAGCTCATAATTCAAATCGTAATGCCCTTACAGATGCTCAAAGAGAATTTTT
>JBCCVV010000257.1:0-9561 GCA_039194925.1 Bacteroidota bacterium | reverse complement strand
AAGAGACTTAGAAAAAACAGACATAAGAAAAAGAATAGATAATCTAGACGGTCTATATAGTTGGATGATAGGATAAAAAAGTCTTATCATCCAACCCCTTTTTCATTGCAACTGTAAGCTAGTGACTAGATAGCTTAAAAAAGTGAAAAAACCAGCCTTTAAAGTTCAACAAAGGCAAAACGACTTAAAAGCAGTTATTTATATAAAACGTCTGATAGATATAGAGATATATCAGTTATTCACATCAGAAAAAAAGATATTCATCAATTGTTTAACGTAAAAAATTCGACAGGGCTGTACGAATTATAAACATTGGTCAAATCAAGGTTTCCTGGAAATCTTTTATAGATAATCGCACGATTTAATATATATCTTCACTTTTTTCGATCGTTTACTTAGATGGAATATTCAATATTTTATTAATCATTCTTTGTACCAAGCTTAATTGGGAGTCGCAAGATTCAGATGTAATGAGAGTAAGACTGTCCACAATTCCTAAAACGTGGATAAAGAATTAATTATTAACTCTTCACCAACCCAGGTGGAGATTGCTCTGGTTGAAAATAAACGATTAGTTGAAATTCACAACGAGAAGACAAACAGTAACTTTACTGTTGGTGATATTTTTTTAGGAAACATTAAAAAACTTAGACCAAGTCTAAATGCTGCTTTTGTGGATCTTGGGCATAGAAAAGATGCTTTTTTGCATTATACGGATCTGGGGCCACAGATCAAATCGTTGAAAAAATATACCAAGGAGGTAATGGGAAAGAGCCTTAATACGCACCTTTTGGAGAAGTTTAAAGCCTTACCCGATAACCCTAAAAACGGCAAGATCGATCAGGTTTTTTCTAAAAACGACTATGTGCTTGTTCAGGTTTTAAAAGAGCCAATTTCTACTAAAGGACCAAGGTTGAGCTGTGAGATAACCATTCCTGGGAGATATATCGTTTTAACTCCGTTTAACAACAATGTATCTATCTCCAAAAAGATTGGAAATGCGGCCGAACGTCAAAGACTCAAAGTCCTGGTTGAAAGCATTAAACCTAAGGATTTTGGAGTCGTAGTGCGCACAGCTGCAGAAGGCAAAATGGTGGCAGATCTGCACAGCGAGATAAGAGAGTTGATCGGTAAGTGGGAAAAAATTTACAACGAACTGAGAAATGCTTCGGGGCCTAAGAAATTACTTAGTGAAATTGATAAAACATCAAGCATTTTAAGAGATGTGTTGTCTGATAATTTCAATAAGGTTGTAGTCAACGATAAAGACGTCTACAATCATAGTCGCAATTATTTAAAATCTATTGCTCCTGATAAAGTAAAGATCATCCAACACCATACTGGCAACCGGCCAATTTTTGATACCTACGGTGTCACTAAGCAGATTAAGGCTTCCTTTGGTAAGACATACACTATGCACAGCGGTGCGTATCTGGTGATTGAACACACAGAAGCGATGCACGTCATAGATGTCAATAGTGGGCCGAAAGCAAATAAGCGATCTCAAGAAGATGCTTCACTCTCTGTCAATTTGGAAGCAGCTGAAGAAATTGCGCGACAACTTCGCTTAAGAGATATTGGTGGTATTATTATTATCGACTTTATCGATATGAAAGGGGGAGAGAATAAGCAGGCGCTTTACAACAAGATGAAAGATTTCATGCGAAATGATCGCGCTCAGCACACCATTCTTCCATTGAGCAAGTTTGGGTTGATGGCTATTACCAGACAAAGGGTAAGGGAGGAAGTTAAAATAGATACTTCTGAGACTTGTCCAACGTGTCACGGAACGGGTAAGATTAAAGCTTCGGTATTAATCATTGATGACATTAAAAGAGACCTAACACATATTATATCCAGTAGACCAAAATCAAAAATCAAATTGATTGTCCATCCATTTATCTATGCTTATTTCAAAAAGGGATTTATTATGACTGAGCAGGTAAGATGGTATTTTGAATTTAAAAAGTGGATTCAGATCAAGGAGAATAATGACTTCCAGATGTTGGAGTATAAATTCTTTGATGAATTGGATGATGAGATTCGGTTGGATTAAAAAGAATCAAAGGCAGACAAAAGAACACTTCCAAAGGTATCGTATCTGCCATTCTGGTTTTACACATCCTTAACCTTTCCTTACTTTTTATTTAAATAGGTAAGTGCGTTTCCTTCATTGATATTTATTTTAATTAAAGAAGCGATTCTAATTTACAGTTTAAGTCGCTTCTAGGTAAACCATTTAAAATCAATTACTGTGAGGAAATCAATTATGGCATTGTTGCTGTGTGCAACCTGCATTTCTTGTTCAGATACAATCGAAGGACTTTTGGGAGAATGGGAAGGAACCGACGAACATATTAATGATAAAGGCGAACCATTTGAATCTAAAATTACATGCACGATAAGCTCATTATCCAATTCTAAGCGCAGAATCATTCTTAAAGATGGTGGTGCTAGCTATGAATTCGAAGCCGAAGAACATATGGATGTACTTACCTTTAAGGATTATCCGTTAGGTAAAGATTCATCGGTAATACCCTATATCTCAGGGACGGCAGAATTGAGGTTTGATACCCTTCTTTATTTTGAGTATCAACTATATTCGCTTTTAAATGGAGCTTTTAGGGATGGTGCTGATTTCGATTATGGTCTAGTTCGGAAGTGATTCTTCGTCTTCAGGATTGCGGTATAGTGATTGCAGATACCGTTCTTCTTTGGTCATGTCAAAAGCATCTCGAGGGAGAAAATATTCTGTAATTTCAGGTTCTTGTACCCCTGCACGTTCATTTTCTAATTCATCGTCTTCTTTCACATTTTTGAATAAGAATGCCACAAAGATTCCAGCCATCCCACCAAACAAATGACTTTCCCACGAAACACCTTCTTTGGTAGGTACAATGCCATGAAAATAGCCACCATACATGACTAATATGACAAGAGCAAGAATGATGGATTTAAGATTGCGTCGGAAGACGCCGGTCCAGGCCAGAAATGAAACCAAACCATAAACTACACCACTGGCACCAACATGATACGACTCTCTGGCAAATAGCCAAACAGTGAATCCAGTCACCACGGTAATTATAATTATAGATGGAATCGCAACACGTCTATAAAAAACCATCAACATGCCTAAGAGCATAAACATCGGAAGTGAATTGGACATGAGATGCTGCCAATCGGAATGTATAAATGGGGCTGTAAATATTCCAATGAACCCATCCCAATCTCTGGGGAAAACTCCCCAGCGCGTGTATTTTGTGCCTCGGGCAACTTCCAGAATTTTCACCAGCCACATCAGTACTACAACCACCGTGGGCAGGAGTAATCGTTTTAAGATGTCGTTATTCTTTTCTCCCATAAGTATCGTGCAGCAGAATATTGTTCAAAGCATTACCTATTTTTGGTCATGCATAAGCGGATTTAGTATCTTCTACTCACCAATTTAATAAAGTGAGTCGCTTTTTTGACTTTATTTTCATCAGCCCATTTTTGGTCTACTGCAACGTTCTTAACAAGATAATCTCTTGCTTGTTCCAAAGAGGTGAACTTATTCATGGTTTCCATCGATCTGGTAAACAACTCCGAATCTCCGCCAAAAAGCTCCTGGACGGTGAAGATTCGCTCGTTAATCCCCATACTTTTGGTAAGGTCAGCAATCGGAGCTCTGCTGAGTTTGTCGGAAAGCTCACTTACTTCTTCAAATTCAAAAAGATTTAAAATTTCTGCTGGAACTTCTGGTTTGGTCTCTTCAATTACGTGTTGTGCGGGTGGGGCAGTGTCTACACTCGATACAGTTTCAGAAGCAGTAGAGGTTGCAGGTGCAGCTTCGACAACTTCCTTCATGACCACATCGGCCAAAGCATTAGTCGGGTTGACTTTTTCTTCTGCTTTTGGTGCTTCATTAGTAGCTTCCTTTTGTGAGGTTGCAGGAGATTCGTCTTTATGATCGCTATTTTCTTTAAGTACAATTTTTTCGTAGAGAGTTCGAACATAACTCAATAGCAAATCTCTCTCTATGGCACTCATTGTCCCATCTTCCTTTATGGTCTCAAACAGTTGATTGATCTTTCTAAGCTGTTTTTCTATTTTCTTGATATTCATCATAATTATAATTGAAAATTGAAAATTCCTAATTTATTGTTCGTAATTCTAAATTCGTCATTAGTAACTCCTTTCGTTCATCATCTTCCACAATTCATCCTTTAATTCCTGAAGTCCTTTCTGGGCAACCGAGGAGAAGAACAAATATGGAACGTCAACATCGATGGTTTCTGATATTAGATCTTCCATTTCTTCATCCAGCATATCTGATTTAGAAATGGCCAAGAGTCTTGGTTTATCCAACAATTCAGCATTGTAGTTTTCCAATTCACCCAACAGGATTTGGTAGGCTTTATTAATGTCTTCTGTATCAGCGGGCACCAAAAACAGCAGTACGGAGTTTCGCTCGATATGCCTCAAAAAACGAGTGCCGAGTCCTTTGCCCAAGCTTGCATTTTCGATTATTCCGGGTATATCGGCCATTACAAAGGATCTTCCGTCTCGATAATTCACAATTCCAAGATTTGGTACCAGCGTCGTAAATTCGTAGTTGCCAATTTTAGGCTTGGCCGCAGTTATTACTGAGAGTAAGGTAGATTTTCCGGCATTGGGAAAGCCGACCAGACCTACATCCGCAAGAACTTTTAATTCAAGTAATTTCCATTCTTCCTTTCCTGATTCTCCCGGTTGTGCATACGTTGGGGATTGTCTGACAGATGATTTGAAATTATGGTTACCCAATCCACCTCTTCCGCCTTCAAGCAAGATTTCTACCTGACCATCTTCTGTAATTTCAAATAGTACTTCTCCTGTTTCAACGTCTTTAGCCACGGTGCCCAATGGTACTTCCAAGATCACATCTTTGCCCTGTGCGCCGGTACTTCGGCTTCCTCCACCCGATTTTCCGTGCTCCGCTCGAATATGTCTTTTGTATTTCAAATGGAGCAACGTCCACATCTGGGCATTGCCTTGGAGCAAAATATGACCGCCCCTCCCTCCGTCACCACCATCGGGTCCACCTTTGGGGGTAAACATCTCTCTCCGAAAATGAGAACTTCCCGCTCCACCATTTCCAGAGCGACAATTTATTTTCACATAATCAACAAAATTCTGTCCCGCCATGGAAACTCAATGCTTTATTTAATTGATGAAGTGAATTAAAAATATATTGTTAAGCTCTTTGCAACATCTGGAATGTCAACTTATCGCTTTTTTTTCGGCGCGCCCCGCTCTTGTGGGATACTTCTCAAAAAATGCTTCATTTTGACAATCAATCTATTACAAGTCATATTAACATACGTTATTAAATCACTTCGGTAACCTATTTGGTTTTGATGACTTTATTTGACTTGGTCAATCTCATTTTTAAGACGACCAAATATCTCGTCGATGCTACCGATTCCTTCTACTTTTACCGATTTGTCTGCTTCAGCGTAGTAATCAAATACTTGTGCCGTTTCTTTATTGTAAACTGATATTCTATTTCTAATGATTCCTTCATCATTATCATCCGCTCTTCCGGAGGTAAGACCTCTATTCAACAGTCTTTTTACGATTTCATTATCATTTACCTCTAAAGCGACCAAAATAGCCACAGTACTATCTTTTTCTTTTAGGAATTCGTCCAATGCTTCTGCCTGAGCAATTGTTCTTGGAAATCCATCAAAAATATATCCTTTGGCTTCCGGAGTCGAATTGACCCTGTTTTTTAGCATCCCTATGGTTACTTCATCGGGGACAAGCTCACCTTTTGATATGTACTCCTTGGCTTTAAGACCAAGTGGGGTGTCATTTCCCATTTCGTACCGAAACAAATCTCCAGTAGAGATATGAAGAAGACCATAATGTTCTACTAAGTTTTCTGCTTGAGTTCCTTTCCCTGAACCTGGAGGACCAAATAAGATTAAATTCAACATGTTGTAATTCTCTGTTTAATTGTAATTCTGTTGTGAAAAGTACTAGTCACTATAAAGCGTGCAAAAATACGACTCACAGATGAATAAATAGGTCAATACGATCAAAAGTTCCTAATTCAGTACGTCTCGACCGAATAAATATCGTTTCTGCCAGTAATCAGAGCTGGAAATATCATCGATAACCACACCTCTCGAACTTGTACTATGAATAACTTCTATTTTATTGCGATGAACCTCTGCTACAATGGCGACGTGTGATACTTTATTGTCTTTACCAAAAAAGACTAAATCTCCTTGCTGCAATTCGTCTTTTGATTTCTTTTTCCCTTTTCGTGCTTGTTGGTGAGAGGGCCCGCTAATATCAACTCCGTTATTCTTAAATACATGTGATGTAAAGCCCGAGCAATCAAAGCCCGTAGAAGGCTTTTTACCGCCGTAGACATATGATTTGCCTATATATTTTTTAGCGGTATGTACGATTTTGGATCGTTTTGAATTATTGGGAACCGAAGCTGTTTTTCTTGTTACGGACTTAGTTCTTGATTTCTTTACTCGTTCAGTCCGCGTTTTCTTGCTTGAGGTGTAAGAATGTTTCCTTGAGCTCGAACAAGAAGTCAAAGCCAAAATAAAGACTATCAAAAGCAGCGAATTAAGATTGCCAACGTTTTTTATCATAACTGACTTGCATAAAAAGAGTTAAATACTCGTGTTTGTTAAATATTGCTTTCAAAAACATGCTCAAACATTTGTGTTTGAGCATTTTTTATATTGCGTTTTCTGATAATATGACAAAAATTATGCCACTATTATATGTTGGAATTTGACTCGAAATGAATTGCTGGTGGTATTTAAACTGATACCTAAAGTCAATTATTCTGGTTGCTCGGGAATTAATTTAGACGATTAAGGGTTCTCTAGGTATATTTCACGATAGAACAAATTGAAATCCAGCTTTTCAAAGATTAATTTTTTAAACCAAAACACCATTTCCAATAACCAAATTTCTTTTACCAATTTCTACTGGCAACGCTGCTTCTTTGAACAATAAGCAGAGAATCCATTTATATAAAAAAGAAGCCTTAAATTGCCTCATCCCATATCAATAAACCTATTTAAATTCGATGTGATCATCGAAAAATTAATTCAAAACAAATAAATGTCAAAAAAGAAAAAGACCTATATAAAAGGTAAAAAATTACCCGTAAAACAACTTAAACGACAACTCGTCAATCTATTTTCAAAAGATAAATCCAAAAGACTCAACGCACGACAGGTCATAAAAAAACTGAAAATTACCAATAGCAAAGATTCGGTTCAACATGCTATAAATAAACTTACGGAGGAAGGTATTTTATACAATGTTAAAGATGATAAATATCGATGGGATAAAAGTGCTTCTGTCGAATCTCAAGCGCATTCTGCACCCTCCAAAGCATACGTGGGTAAAATTGAGATCATACGAAGTGGCGCAGGCTATGTCATTGTGGAAGGACTTGAAAACGATATTTACATTCATGAAAAACACCTGAATGGTGCCATGGATAAGGATACGGTAAAAGTAAAAGTGCCCAAAATCAGAGGGAAGCGCAAACCGGAAGGCATGGTTGTTAGTGTTGAAAAAAGAGCCATTACTCATGTGATTGGGCGTTTTCGAGAAGATAGAAGTCACGCCATTGTCTATCCTTTGAATCCAGGACCGATTAAAAATATCTATGTCAAATTAGAAGACCAGCTTGATGCAAATGATGGAGATCCCGTGGTTGTGCAGATTACAAATTGGGGTGGCGGACAAAATAAAAAAGTCTGGGGAAAAGTAACCGCTGTGATGGATGAAGCCAGCGAAAATGATATTGCCATGCAAAATATTTTGTTGAGCAACGGATTTGATTTGGATTTTCCACCCGAAGTGTTGGAGCAGATCAAGGCAATAGAACCGGGAATCGACGAATCCGAAGCTGTAAAAAGGCGGGATTTTAGAAAAATAACCACCTTCACCATCGATCCATTAACCGCCAAAGATTTTGACGATGCATTGTCGTATGAAGAGCTCGAAGATGGAAATTTCGAAATTGGTGTTCATATAGCCGATGTAACGCATTATGTGAAAGAGGGGAGTCCTTTGGACCTGGAGGCATTTAATCGATCTACCTCTGTCTATCTTGTGGATCGGGTCTTACCCATGTTGCCCGAAAAATTAAGCAACGATTTATGTTCTTTAAATCCAAACGAGGATCGATATACATTTACGGCCTCTTTTGTTTTTACTAAGAACTTCAAGATTATAAAAGAGTGGTTTGGCAGATCTGTAATCCATTCGGATCGCAGATTTACCTACGAAGAAGCACAGGAAGTGATAGAAACGGGGAAAGGAGATTTTGCTAAAGAAATTTTGCTTTTGAATAAGGTAGCACACAAGTTGCGCAAGCAAAAATTCAAAAAAGGAGCGATCTCTTTCGAATCTGACGAAATCAAATTTGAGTTGGATGAGGAGGGAAGGCCGATCGGAATGTATGTGAAAGAGCGAAAAGACGCGCATATGTTAATAGAGGATTTTATGCTCCTTGCCAATAGGAGTGTAGCTCGATTTATTGCGAAAAAACCTTCTCCTGAGGTGCCCTTTATCTATCGTGTACACGATGAGCCCAATCCTGATAAGTTGGCAGATTTTGCACTTTTTGCCAAAGAATTAGGATATACAATGAATATTAACACACCAGCTGAGATCGCAAAATCATTCAATGGATTGTATGAAGCAGCTAAGAGCAATGAACAACTAAAAATGTTGGAACCATTAGCCATCCGAACGATGTCAAAAGCGGAGTATACCTCGAACAATATTGGTCATTATGGGTTGGCATTTGAATTTTACACGCATTTTACCTCACCCATTCGTCGATACAGCGATGTATTGGTGCATCGATATCTCGATAAGAATCTAAAGGGAACTTTCCGTGTCAATAAATCCGAATTGGAGAAAAAAGCACAACATATTTCACTTCAGGAGCGTAAAGCTACGGATGCGGAGAGAGAATCCGTGAAATATAAGCAGGTCGAATATATTCAGGCACACGTTGGAGAAGAGTTTGATGGGGTGATTTCCGGAATGATTGATCGAGGGATTTTTGTAAAATTGCAGGATTCATTGGTAGAGGGTATGGTCACTTTTGACCGTATGGACGAACCGTTTGAATTAGCGGATAGTAGACTAAAAGCGCACGGAAAGAGATCGAAACGCGTTGTAGCTATGGGAGATAAAGTTCGTATACGTATTGTTAGTGCTGATCTGGATACCAAACAGGTGGAAATGTCATTTGTGGAATGAAGTGATTTAAAAACGTATGTTAAGGTGTTTTATAGTAGATTGATTATTAAATTGAAGTGTTTTTTGAGAAGCATCCCGCCTTCCGGTACATGCCGAAAAAAATGCGATAAGTTGATATTCAAGATATTGTAAGGGACTTAATAATATGGGTAACTACACAGCCATTTTGAAAATTAGATGATAATAGTTACATTTAGACAACCTACCGAGAAGATAATAGATCACTAAAAAGATTTATTATCGAAGATTTATCAGAAATACTAGTTGAATTAAGGTCTT
>JBCCVV010000256.1:0-9627 GCA_039194925.1 Bacteroidota bacterium | reverse complement strand
TGTACACTTTCCATAACTGTAAAAGTTAAAAAAATTAACATCTCTTAAAGAAGTGGATGGAAAAGCAACTGCTTTAAAATATTTATTTTATAACTAAACAAAGTTTAACATGACAAAACTCTCACTACTTTTATTCATGTTACTCTGTGTTGTAGGGATGACCTTTGCACAGAGGACAATTTCCGGTAGTATTACCGATGTCAACGGAGAAGCTTTGATTGGTGCCAATGTACTTGCGAAAGGAACTTCGTTGGGTACGGTTACTGATATCGATGGAAGCTTTACGTTGGAGGTGCCTGAAGGAAACAATACAATTGTTGTTTCCTATACAGGATACCAAACTCAGGAGGTTGACATTACCGGTCAATCTAATGTTTCAATCACGATGGCTGAAGGAGAGCTTCTAGATGAGATCGTAGTTACGGGTCTCGGTATCAAAAAGGAGAAAAAAGCTCTTGGATATGCAGTTTCTTCTGTAAATGCTGATCAGCTTGAACAAAGAGCCGAAGGTGACGTGGCCAGAATTTTAACGGGTAAGGCCGCTGGTGTTCAAGTTACTGCCGGAGCTGGTACTTCCGGATCGGCAACCAATGTAACCATTAGAGGATTGAGTTCCTTTAGCGGATCAAACCAAGCATTATTTATTGTTGATGGCGTACCTTTTAGTAATGATACCAATACTGGTTTGAACGGTACTTCTGGTAACTTTATTGATGGAGCGACTCAAGGTTCCAGGTTTTTAGATTTGGACCCAAATAATATTGAGAGCATAGAAATATTGAAAGGTTTATCTGCTGCCACTCTTTACGGTACTCAAGGAAGAAATGGAGTAATACTTATTACTACCAAAGCGGGTGCAGCTGAAACGGGTGTCAAAAAGACAGAAATTACTGTAAATCAATCCTATTTTGTTAATGAAATTGCTTCAATGCCAGATTACCAGGATTCTTATGGTAATGGTTTTGATCAAAGCTTTGGTTGGTTCTTCAGTAATTGGGGGCCAAGCTTCGATGAAGGCGGAACTGCTGGTTGGGGTGCTCAATCTTCTATTGATGAAAATGGTACATTGTTACACCCATACGCATCATCGGCTTTCTTGAATCCGGATGGACCTAACACGGGAACTGGAGAATTAGCGCAACAATTTGCAAATCAAAGATATGATTGGAGACCCTATAATTCGGTAGAGGAATTCTTTAGAAAAGGTGCAGTTTCAAATACTTCGGTAAACATTGCTGGAAGTAGCCCTTCAGGTAATACCGTATACAATGCAAATATTAGCTATTTGAACGATGAAGGTTTCACACCAGGAAATAATCTTGAAAGATTTAATGTATCTATCGGTGGAAAAACCAAATTGACCAATAAGTTTCACATTACTGGAACAATGAATTTTGCCAGAACGGATTATTCTACTCCTCCTATCTCTTCCAGTAGAGGTAATGGAACAGATGGTTTATCCATTTACGGTAATGTTTTTTTCACGCCAAGGAGTGTGGATTTAATGGGACTTCCATTTGAAGATCCAGTGACGAAAGGAAGTATCTACTATAGAAATGGTAATGACATCATCAATCCAAGATGGACGGCTAAAAATGTTGTCTACAATCAGCTGACAAACAGATTTAACTGGAACCTTGGTATAGGTTATGATATCAATGATAATCTCGGAATCAATTGGAGAACTGGTTTGGACTTTTACAATGAAAGAAACGTAAATAGCTCAAATAAAGGAGGTATCCGATTTACAGATGCAGTCTTTGGATTTTTGGATACATATGACAACAACAATGCTATCTGGGATCACTTAGCTTCTATTGATGGTGAATATAGATTGACAGATGATTTAGGACTTACGTTCACTGCAGGAGCAACAGCCAGATCTGATGCCTTTGATCAAAATGGTGTTTCAAGTAGAGGACAAATTGTATATGGTGTTAAAAGACATTTTAACTATGAAAATCAGTCACCTATTCAATTCTCCAGAGACAGAAACATCTTAGGTATATTTGGACAGGCGTCTTTCGATTACAAAGACTACTTATACTTAAACCTTTCAGCCAGAAGAGACTGGGTTTCTAATTTCTCTAGTGATAATAACTCTATTACCTATCCTGGTATAAGTCTTTCGTTCTTACCAACAAGTGTATTTGAAGGGATTAAGTCTGAAAATGGTCTTAACTTCTTGAAAGTAAGAGCAAGTTATGGTACGTCAGCAAACTTCGACACTCAAAATTTCTATCCTACTGTGGGTGTTGTTGAACAAAACACAAACGTTTTCACTGATCTTGGCGGAGGCTTAGTAACTACGAATCAGATTGATAACTTTAGAGCAAATCCTGATCTTAAGCCAGAGTTGCTTAGAGAGTTAGAATTTGGTATTGAAGCAAGATTTTGGAAATACAGAGGTACATTCGACTTCACAGTATTCAATAGAATTACGGATAACCTGATTGTTAGACAACCGCTTCCACCAACTACCGGTTTCTCATTTACTCAAAACAACGTTGGAGAAATTCAAAATAAAGGTATTGAGGCATCTCTTTTCTTAGATGTTATCCGATATGGAGATTTTACATGGAATACGGGAGTTAACTTCTTTACGAATGATGAGACTGTTACTCAACTGGATGAAGACTTTATTGCATATGCGGGTTCTCTTGCAGTTGGAGGTGCATTGTTCAGAGGTTCAAACGCTGCAATCGAAGGTGAGTCATTAGGTGCTATCGTAGGTACTATGATAGAGCGTGATGAAGCGGGTAACTTTGTTGTAAACTCTGCAGGAAGTTATGTTGTAGCTGAGCAAGATGCGGATGGAAATGTTCCAATTATTGGAGATGCAGTTCCAGATTATACAATGAACTTCATGAATACCTTCACGTATAAAAACTTGAGTTTCGGTTTCCAAATTAATCATACCAAAGGTGGAGATATTCTTTCAAGTACGGTTGCTACTTTATTGGGTAGAGGTCTAATCGTTGAAACGGAAGATAGATTGGCGACGTATATCTTACCAGGTGTACAAGCGGATGGAACTCCTAATGATGTTCAAATTAATAATTCAACATACTTCTTTAATAATCTTTTATTCGGACCAACAGAAGTAAGAATTTACGATGCTTCAGTAATTAGATTACAAGAGGTTTCTCTTTCTTATGCATTACCGACAAAACTTTTAGATAAGACTCCATTTGGAAGTTTATCAATATCAGTACAAGGATTCAATCTTTGGTACGATGCGTACAACACACCTGATGGTGCAAACTTTGATCCTAACGTTCAAGGAGTTGGTATCGGAAATGGTAGAGGTTTTGATTTTCTTAATGGCGCAAGCTCAAGAAGATATGGTGTAAGTATAAAAACTTCATTCTAAATATTGAAGTGATTTAATAACCTATTGTTTTAATACTTTGTATATGCCAGCTCTGTCGTTCAAGATTTTGAAAGGCAAGGCAGTCATGAATCATTTTAACATGAGTTATTAAACCCATTCTTTAAAAACGATTAAAAGAAAGAATATGAAAAATTATTTTAAATATATATTTTCAATTGCATTCGTATGCTTACTTTCTGTAAGCTGTGATCAAACAGATCTTGATTTGCAGGTAAGTCCCAATGACCTTGCCGCAGACGCATCTGATCCGAATTTATTATTGAATGCAATTCAATTGGCCTATGCCGGAAACCAACAGGAATTATCCGACATAGCTGCTGAATTGACAAGAATAGATTACTTCTTTGGTAGAGATTACTTCAACAACCTTCCAGGTAGTACCCTTGATGATGTTTGGAGAAGAACCTACAGTAGTGGTCTTACAGTTATTGGAGATTCTGATTTGAACACTGTATCCGTTGGTATTTTGACAAACCTTCAAACATTAGAGGAGTTAAATACAACGGGAACAACTGATCTCTCATTTCATGTAGGTGTTGCAAAAACACTTTATGCGCACTCATTAATGCAACTCGTAGATTTTGTTGGAGAAGCGGCATTCAGTCAAGCAGGACAATCCGCTGATTTTCCAGCACCGACGTTGGATGGTGGTCAAACTGTATACGATGCTGCGTTTATGTTATTGGACGAAGCAGAGGCGTTATTAAATGGAGATCCTCCAACTGTTGGAGTTCAGGATTTATATTACAATGGAAGTGCTTCTAACTGGGTGCGGCTCATAAATTCGCTTAGATTGAGATCTTATGCTTTAACTGGTAATAAGGCGGCTTTTGATGCCATTATCAATGGAGATAATTATATCTCAAGCAGTGATCATGACTTCCAACTACAATATGGAACTAGTGAGTTGCAACCAGATAACAGACATCCCGATTATATTGATGACTATAAGCCAGATGGTGCGGATATTTACCAATCGAATTGGTTGATGGAAACAATGTTTGAATATGATGACCCTAGAAGAAGATATTACTTTTACAGACAGGTTACGGGTACTCCAGGAGGAATTGATGTCGATGGTAATGAAGTAGAAGAAGATGAAGAGCAATTAGCATGTTCTTTAGTTATTCCTCCACCACACTACGATGGATTCGTTTTCTGTAGTGCTAGTGCAGGATACTGGGGTCGATCTCATGGTAACGATGAAGGAACTCCACCGGATGGTTTTCAGAGAACAGCTTCAGGCGTTTATCCTGCAGGAGGAAGATTTGATGATAACTCTTTCAACGTAGTAGGTCTAGGACTCGGTGGCGGTGGAGCCGGAATCGAGCCTATAATTTTATCATCTTATGTTGATTTTTGGCAAGGTATTATGGCAGATGATAAAGCTTCATTTTTACAGTCTGGTTTAGAGAAGTCTATAGCTAAAGTTCAAACTTTTGCGGCTTTAGATGTAGATGCAGATATGTCTGTTGCTCCTTCAGACGCTGATGTAGAAGCTTATATCACAGCCATAGTTGATCGATATAATGCTGCAACCGGAGATGAAAAAGAGAATATTTTTGCTGAACAATATTTTATCACTCTATTTGGTGGTGCAACTGAATCTTATAATTATTATAGACTTACAGGATATCCAACCACAGTATATCCAAGTTGGGAGCCAGATCCGGGACCATTCCCTAGAACGCTTTTGACACCACAATCTGAGGTTATTAATAATCCGAATGTGACTCAGAAGTCAGATTTGACTACTCAGGTATTCTGGGATTCAAATCCTGCAAGTCCTGCTTTTCCACCAGCAAATTAAAAATCAATAATTATGAAATTAAATAAAATAAATTCACTTATTGCTTTTGCTTTCATGACGATATTGATCATATCGTGTGCAGAAAGTGATAAAGTATATGATCAAGTCACTGAAAATGTAGAGAGGGGAGCTGTGCTAAGACAGATTTCAAATAACTCTGTTCCTGTAGTAATCAATTCAGATACCAAAGAAATCATCAATGATGATGGAAAATTTGATTTTGTACTAGAGTATCAGGATCATGAAGGCAATTCTTTATTGGATGATATGGAAGTATATCTGGCTTTTAATGATAATACAGATGACGATGATGACTTCAGTAAAGCAGAAATTTTACATGAAACGATATCTGGTTCGTCATTTTCAAATGGAGATAGAGGACTACCTCAATTTACATATTCCATTTCCACTGATGAATTATTATCAGCATTAGGAGTGTCAGGAAGCTCACTTAGTATTGGTGGGGATCAGTTTGTGATTAGGTTTAAAATAAACTTATCTGATGGCAGATCATTCTCTACTGAAAATAATTCCGGAACCATTACAGGTTCTTATTTCGCTTCTCCATTTACAAATTTCTTGAATGTTGTTTGTGGACCTACGGTACCTACTGCTGGAACATGGACATTTGAGACGGTAGATGCTTGGGGTGATGGATGGAATGGAGGTTCCATTTCAGTAATTCTTGATGGTACAGAAGCTGGTAAAGTTGCAAATTCAGTTATGGCAGCTACAACTCCAACTTCAACTACAGAAATTATTGAATTCGAAGTTCCTGAAGGAACTCAAGTGATTTCTTTGATGTACAATGCAGGTGATTTTGATGAAGAAGTAACCTTCATAGTTACTTCAGCAAATGGTAATGTTGTATTGGAAGCAGGTCCTGAACCACCAGTTGATGTTGAATTATTAGACTATTGCAGAGGAGGGCTATAATCCTCTTGAACTATAAATTTTTTATAATGGTTGAGTATCTTGATGCTCAACCATTTTTATTGACGCTTCTATTATGAGACGGATTTACTTTTTGATTCTATTTCTTTTCAATATTTCTTCTTTATTGCTTGGTCAAAAAGATTTTCAATTATTAGATGCAAATCAAACCGGAGTAACCTTTACCAATACTGTCACACCAGATCTACAGTCGAAAGCCAATCTTTTTGATTTTGACTATTTTTATAATGGATCAGGAGTTGGAGTTTTAGATGTTAATAATGATGGACTCTTAGATCTGTATTTTGCAGGGAATCAAGTAGAGAATAAGTTGTATTTGAATAAAGGAAACTTTCGATTTGAAGATATAACAATAACGGCTTTTGGTGAATATCACACGAATTGGTCCACTGGAGTCTCAATCGTAGATATAAATAATGACGGGTGGCAAGATATATATGTCTGTCAGGGAGGCCCCTATAGTAGCGAACGAAGGAAAAATCTACTTTTTGTAAATCAACAAAATAATACTTTTTTAGAGCAGGCGAAACTTTATGGTTTGGCCGATGAAGGAATAAGTTCTCAGGCGGTTTTCTTTGACTTTGATAAGGATGGAGATCTGGATTGTTTCGTAATGAATGAAAGCCTGGCCTATGGCTTGGACCCTGTAACTTTTACTAGATTGAATCTTGAGAAAAAGAAGGATTTAAGCACAAGTTTTTCTCATTTTTATGTGAACAACGATGGAGTTTATACGGATAAATCAGCGGAGTTAGGCTTGAATAAGCCAACATTTGGCCTTGGTATTAAGTTAGCCGATTTCAACGATGATGGATGGAAAGATATTTATGTAGCTAATGATTATTATGTTCCGGATATGATGCTGATTAATCAACAAGGAAAGGGTTTTGTTGACGAAATCAATGCGCGAGTAGATCAAATGTCCTTCTATGGTATGGGATTGGATATTGCGGATATTAACAACGATGGAGAAAGCGATTTGTTTGTTTTGGATATGGCTTCCGGTGATCATTACAGATCGAAGACACTTATGCGTTCAATGAATGTAGAAAACTTCAGATTATTGGTAGATCGATTAGAGTTACCTTATCAATATATGTTCAATAGTCTTCAATTGGCCAATAAGAACAAGACATTTGATAACATCGCTCATCTTGCCGGTGTTTCCAGTACGGATTGGAGTTGGAGTGCACTCATCGAAGATTTTGACTTGGATGGTTACAAAGATATACATGTGACAAATGGATATAGAAAGTATGCTTTGGACAATGATTTTCAGGCTTCAGTGCGACAAGCACATCAGCAATATTCGGTTGTTCCTCTTGATGTTAAAAAAGAGCTGTATGAAAAGATGCCTACAGAGAAATTGCAAAACATATTTTTCAGGAATAAAGGCAATTTAAAGTTTGAAAAGTGGGGTATCTCATACACTGATAATCCGCCATCATTTTCAAATGGTGCCGCTGTGAGTGATTTAGACAACGATGGCGATCTTGATTTGGTCGTCAATAATTTGGATGATGAGTCATTCATTTATAAAAATATGGCCGTAGAGAAAAAGAAGAATAATTTCATAAGCTTCAAAAATGGAGACGGTTCAAATAACATAGAAAAGGTTACAGCTTATAATGGTGACGAGATGTTCAGTTACGAAACAAGTATTGTAAGAGGATATCTTTCGTCTAGTGAGCCAATGATTTCAATTGGATTGGGAGAGAATACTAAGCTTGATAGTGTTGTCATTAAATGGTCAACTCAAGAGATTAACACATTCTATGATTTAGGCTTAAATAAAATTCACACTGTAACATATGATTCCAATCGAAATTCTACCCCACCAACTCAAAGTGAACCTGAATTGTATTTTGAAGAGATTTATGCAAATAGCATAGGGCTGGAGTTTAGCCATAAAGAAAATGATTATGATGACTTTGAACGAGAAATTTTACTTCCGTATAAGCAATCTTCTATTGGTCCTTTTGTGAATTCATTCGATTTTAGTGGTGATGGCTTGGAAGATTTGGTGATGTCAAATTCAAGAGGTGCTCCTGTCATGTTTTATATTCAAACAAATAAAGGATTTGAAAAAGCAGGGCCTTACTATGATTCTTTACTGGTAGATCAGGAAATTGGAAAAATCAATTTTACAGATGTAAATAATGATGGACAGGTTGATTTCTTATTCTCTGCATCTGGAAATGAACTGGAAGATGGGAATGAATTCTATCAATCTAAGATTGGGGTTAATACCGGTAAACGTATCGATATAAAAAAACTTCCTCTTACATCCGGCAGTACAAGTAAGATTATCCAAATAGACTATGATAATGATGGTGATTTTGACTTGATTGAATGTAAACGGCATGTAGCACAGAAGTATCCAAAACATGCAGCTTCCATTTTATACGAAAACGATAATGCAACTTTCAAAGATCGTACCGAAGAAGTGTTCCCTGATCTTCAGCATTATGGCATCATAAACGATGCTATCGTTACCGATCTGGATAAGGATGGTTGGAAAGATGTAATTATTGTTGGAGAGTGGAGTACGATTGGATTTTTTAAGAACAAAACAGGAACCTTTGTTGATGTGAGTAAGAAATACCAAATACCTTCCGAAAGTGGCATGTGGTTCTCAGTTAAAGAGATGAGTATAAATAATGACGAATTTCCGGATTTTATAGTGGGGAATTTAGGGAAGAATTCAAAATATAAAGCGAGTCTTACAAAACCACTTAAAGTATATGCCAAGGATTTTGATGACAACGGTACCTGGGATTTAGTCTTGAGTAAACCCTATAAAGATGAATATGTTCCCTTGAGAGGGTTGGAGTGTTCTTCGCAACAAATGCCATTTATCCAGGACAAGTTTGAAACCTATGATTTGTTCGCAAAAGCCAGTCTTGATGAAGTTTATGGAACGTCATTAGAAGGGGCCTATTACAAATCCGTTGAGAGTTTTGAATCTATTGTTTTGATTAGCAATGAAGATGGAACATATCGATCAGAGCCTCTTCCCGTAGATGCCCAACTATTTCCGATTCTTGATATAGAAGTATTTGATATTAATAATGATGGAATGGAGGATGTACTCTTAGCTGGAAACATTTATGATACAGAGGTAGAAACACCTAGACTTGATGCGGGGCAGGGTGTAGTACTTATCAATAAAGGTAATTCTGAGTTTAAGCCCATAAATGGTACAAGAACTGGTATAGATTTGACCGGAAATATAAAGTCAATTACCCGGTTATTTCATAAGGGTGGAAATTGTAATCTGCTTGTTGCAACGGAGAATAATGGAGAAATTAGAACGTTTGTTCACATTAAATAAAAAAGACAATTCCAGTTAATTATGGTGTAGTTTTAATAATCCAATGTCCCTACAATGGGCATATTCATAAGTAGGTAAAACCCTATGAGAATCACAGATTAAAGGCTATCTTAATACAAAGAAAACCCCGTTTTT
>JBCCVV010000255.1:0-9632 GCA_039194925.1 Bacteroidota bacterium | reverse complement strand
CTTGAAACATTACATCTTATCCCCAAATGATATAATTTAGCTTTTTGTGAATTAAGACATGTAACAATATCTCTTAAACTTTTTCGATGAGTTAATTGACCAAAACAAAGACATATCAGGTGTGTCCAACATGTAAATGACTTGACTTTATAATTCCCTTTATACTTTACAACCAATTTGTCAAATTCATATTTTGGGATTAAGGATAAGATTTGCTTTATCACTAATTGTCCTGAATTCATGATTCTTCGATTATCATTGTTAATTCAAATCGAAAAATTAATGAATACTCGTTAAGCTCCCATATATGAGGTGTTTACAATAATAACTAGACTAAACGTCGGGACACTAGTGCATTTTATTCTTAAAACAACATTCTCAAATGTCTTGCTTTGGAGATGGAAGAAGAATGTTCTAGTAAAGTTAAAATTGTGAAAAACTTTACAAATTGCCTAAAAACGTATTTTCTTACGTTAATATAAAAAAGAAATAGTTCAGGTAAGTTTAAAAAGAAAGGAATCAAATTTCTTAATCAAATTTCTGTGTTATGATTGATTTGATTCCTTTCGGAACATTCATAGTTGGTTTAACAGGTCTGATTTTTTACCTAATTGATCGGAAAAAGTCAGATGACAACGATTGAATGCCAGCGGCAATTTTAGACGAATTGCCGCTTTTTTATTTATAGAACGTTTTGAAGTATAAAAGTATATAAATTTTTATCACAATCTTATTTACTCTATGAAATCATAGAATGTCTCTAAATATTTTTCATATATATACGTAAATAAATACCAATCATGTAAGATTCCAAACCGAATAAAAAGTGTCGGTTAAGAAAACACATATTACCTGAGGCGCGCTTTACGAAAATGTCAATTAACAGTTTGAAATTCTTAGGTAATATGCTATTCGTTTGGTTAGATTTTTTGTAAGTTTTCTTTATAATTTTCTAAGGGATGATTCAAATATAGAAAATAGTAAGTCTCAATGTTAGTTATCAAATAAATTTATTGACTACATTTATTTAGATTGATAATCCAAAATTCTTTAAGATCAAAATCAAATATTATGCATAAGAATCTGAAATCCAGAGGATTTAGAAATAATAGACCAAATTGGTTTTTCACAACATTTCTAGTATTGTTATTAATGGTATTAATTATAATCGTTTGGAGAGAATCATGGATTTGGGTTGATCAAAATATTGATATTGATCATAGAGGAGCTTTTGGAGATAAATTTGGCGCTATCAATTCACTCTTTTCAGGATTGGCATTTGCCGGTATAATTGTTACTATAGTCTTACAAAGTAGAGAACTCGGACTTCAAAGAAAGGAATTGAGTCAAACAAGAGAAGTGTTTTACCAACAAAAATTTGAGAGTACTTTTTTTCAATTAGTAAATAATATCAAAAGTAATTTAGAAGGCGTTGAATCAGAATCCCATTCTACTGAAGAAATGAGCCGTCATTCGATTTATGCATTATATAAATACAATCAATGGTTTCTAGAGGACGTACAGAAAAGCGAATCGGTACTAGACTATGAAAACTTACGTAAACTAAGCACAGCATTTTATGTAGAATATCAAATTCAACTAAATTCATATATCTCAACCATAGATAGCACGGTGACATTCTTGATTGATTCTAAAATTGAAAATAAAGATTTCTATTGTCGCTATCTTGGCGGACAACTAAGTAATATTGAACTAACGGTTATCTTTCATTATGCCTTGCATCAGCAGTTTACAGGTTTCCTCGACAGATGCCTTTCAATTGGATTATTCTATAAGTTAATTAACAGTCCTGATACTTTTTTGGATGAAGATCATTTTGAGATTGTATTAAAAGAAATATTACCTAATCCTTATACTACTCCAGCTTGATTTTCTAGCAAGTCATAATTTAGTTCAAACTTCCAGCTGTGCTTTTGCATGGGTTAGTAGCCAATAACATCCGTATTGAGTGTTTCATGATCCTGAGGAAATTCTTTGTTCTTTTCGGGCCGTTTGTCCTTTTTATAATCTGGACGTACCTCAGTCAATTGCATCGCAATGATAGGATCCTTACATCTATTAAGCTGTGCAGATGTGTTATGTGATAAAAATCGCCTTGAACAGTCAAATGGTTTTAAATGAGTGCAGTTTCTATATGATAGTTGTCTGAATACATTCTTCAACAAAAATACCTCAATACCTCACCACCCGCGGCACAAATCCCCCCTGCACCGTCCCCGGAATGGGCAAAAACATATCCCCAGTCCGATCAATCTCCCCGGCGTATTTATCAAGCACTTTCTTGTACCACACCTTATCCCCCTTGACATCCTTAGAATCCACCAAAAGATGATACCCACCTCTGGTTTCTATCCAATAATACTTCGGCACAATAGCATCCAAATTCAAATCAATGTCCTTGGAATCAATCTCCAGATGCACAAAATTACTTTTGGACTTGGCGACCTGTACGGCGTCTCTTGCTTCTTTGATCACATTGAATCCACTGGCATCGATCAACTCAATAAGTTTTTTCAATAAGATTTTATTGGCCTTGACCATGTGCCTGGGGTTGGGGTTAATGTAGCAGACAATTGATTTTTGTGTAATTGGATATCTTTTGTAGAACAAACTGCCCACCTCTCTTTCAAATTCTTTTAATCTCATTTTGATGTGCTCTTTTTTCAAAGGCGCTCGAAAGATTTGATTCTGATCATTGGTTTGTATCATTTCGGGATCGTACTTCTTTCTACTCAGGATGGATACAAAATACCATTCGTCCTTTCCCAGGTCGGGAAGCCAGGAAATGAAATCATCCAGTGCTTGCTCGTCGGTAATGAGTTTATGTTTTTTCATGAAGGTTGTTTGTTCGGTGCGAAAATAGGTTTTCTTGGCTGAAAAAATTTGATTTGTTGAATCGCTGAAACGTGGAATTGAGGAATCGTTTGAATTGAACGAATTGTTGAAACGCTAGTAAAAGGTGCAATTATGTTCGGCGTATATAGGAATTGATAGATTTCTCCGTGCTGGTCGAAATTATCTGAATTACTACATTTTACCTTTATGTGGGTCCAGGGTGACAATGCAAAAACGATATTACGAAATGCGTCTTTTGGATAAGTGTGTCAACTGAATTGCAAGTTGGTTTAAAACGTATTTCGCCATTAATCTTTGCTTCCTATGCATTAGTCTAAAATTTTCGGTATATCATTTTTTTAGAGCGATAATAGACCAAAATCAAAACTACCTAACTCTTTATTCAGGAAGTGATGGTATTTCAGTCATTTTCTTCAGGCGTCAAAAATTGGGTAATCCCCTTTTTTTGACCCATTTAAGAATGAACCTTTAGTACCCGAGTTTCTGAGCAAAATAGAAATCTTTTACTACAGCAATACGTACCCCTATGAATTTTAGTCCGGCAACATTTGAAACGGTGAATAATAAAAAAAATATAGCCGTGAAATCTGCATTAAATTGTTTTGATAGCACGGTCAGTTGCTCTGGACTGTCGATCAAACTTCCCTTGAATGGACCGGAAAACTATACAGTTGATCATGTCAACCATACGATTAAGCCAGGTAATTTTTTATTGGTTAATAAAGGCCAGGAAGTCTCATGCAAATTCGATTCAAAGGACATTGTAGAATCCATTTGCATTTATCTTGATAGTGAAATCTACCTCGAAATTATAGAAAGATGTACCAAAAAGAATCAATTGGATTTGGTTATCAATAGAAGTGATGCGAATGTGATTTCTGAGAAATATCACGTGTTGGATTGTGAGTTGAGCAGATGGCTGTCCTCCATTTCTGCGGTTCAAGATTTGAAATCCCTTACCGAAGAGGACTTCATCCTGTTAACTGAAAAGCTCGCAATGCATCAGTTGGGTCAACACCAAATGCTTTCAAGCCTGGATGCTTCGAATTATATTACTCGAAAAGAATTGCTGAAGAGATTGCGTACCGTAAAGTCATTCATCTTTGATAATTACAGCAAAGATTTAAAACTGGATGACTTGTCACAGATTTCCTATTTGTCCAAATATCATTTGCTAAGATCTTTCAAAGACGTCTACAATATTACTCCATATCAAGCTTTATTGGCAAGAAGAATTGGCAAGGCCAAACAAATGTTGGTGACGGGTAAAGCTATTCAAGATGTAGCTTTGGACTGTGGTTTTAATGACCGGCGTTCCTTTAGCAGGGTATTCAAAAAAGTTCAGGGAATCACTCCTTCTGCTTTTCTAGAGAATAATGTGAATTAATTACCGGTTAAGAACTCTGATAAACCTATCAATAGATTTTGTTCTTATTTTAATCAAATCTGTCATCAAAATTAGGTTTTGGTCAATACACGATCCGAAGTGTTAATCCGGGCTTCACGCTCTACAGAGTTGCATGAGGTAAGAAACCTTTGCATCGTTATGGCAATAACCGAGCGAACGTATCTCCGACCACTTCTCGTTTTTCTTTAATAAAATCGCTTTTAGCAATAATTGTAACCCTGTGCGAGTATAGAGCATTTAACTTGCTTGAAATAGTATAAATCATTCTAATGGTGTCTTGAAGAAAAGCCGTGAGGTATCTATGGGATGACCACCTTGGATGAAAAGGTAAATGAGATTCCCCTCAGATAAAACCTGTGATCGGCCTTGAAGCTAATCATGAAAAAAGTCTTGAGGAAAATATTGAAAATCACATATATGCGAAAGCTTATAATTACTACAATTGCACTGGTATTACTTGCATTTTGCACCCATGCACAGAAACTTAAACGAAGAGCATCGCTGGGGTTTACGCCGGTTCCGATTGATTCTACGATGATATCAGATCTGGGAATGAATGGACCAAAAGGATTATTAATTACGCGAATTCTGGATCAAGGTTCAATGAGCATGTTAAAAGCCGAAAATCGAGATGTGTTACTTGAGATCAACGGTGTGCCAACCAACACATTTCAAGAACTTCTCGCCGTGCGGTCTACGCTCCGGGAAGGGGATGATATGAAACTGAAAGTCATCCGAAATGGGGAGGAAAAAACACTAACTGGAAAAGCATCTTTGGTTCCTTATGAGACAAGTCAATACTCGGAAGTGATATACGATCAGTTTGATTTTAAGGAAGGAAGAATACGCACCATCGTAAATAAACCCAACAAACCCGGAAAGCATCCCGCGATATTTTTTATTCCGGGATATATATGTGCGAGTATAGATAATTTGAACTCTCTGAATCCCTACAGAAAACTATTGGATAGTTTGGTCGCAAAAGGATATGCTGTATTCAGAATGGAAAAGCCTGGAATGGGTGACAATGAAAATACAGGAGATTGCAGACAATTGGGATTTCATCAGGAAGTGGATTCCTACCTAAAAGGCTATGAACAGCTAAAGAAATATGATTTTATCGATCAGCATAATATATTTTTATGGGGCCATTCCATGGGCGGACTGTATGCTCCGATTGTAGCTTCGAAAAAACAGCCTAAGGGAGTTGTGTTTTATGGAATGGTTCACGATAGCTGGCCGGAGTACCTTTTGCGTATGGTTAGATATCAAAATCCCAGGATCAGTGCATCTGATTACCTCGAAACGGATAAAGATATACGTACGCTTTATTCCTTACTTTACAAGCACTATCATTTGGGCAAATCATCCAAAGAATTAGCTAAAAATCCTGAATTTGATAAGATACTCAAACGTGATTTCTGGTTTGATGGAGAAAATCAAATTTTATTGCGGCACGAAAATTTTTGGAGAGAACTTTATGAATATAGCATGACAGAAGCCTTTCATGATTTTCAGGGCTTTGTGCTTTCCATGAATGGGGAGGCCGATATTGAAGTAATCAATGATTTCTCACAACGTGAAGTTATTCACATCGTAAACACATTTCACCCGGGCAAAGGAGAATTCTACTATCTACCCAAGACGGATCACATGATGATTGAGGTGGGCACGTTGGAAGAAGGAGCAGTACTTCGATATCAACCTCGCTACCGAGAGATGATGGCTAATAACTTTAATTACGACATTGTCGATAAGACCGATTCATGGATTCAGGATAAATTAGATAAAACGATAGAAGAGACAAAAGTTACGGTGATTGAAGATTGGTACAATCACATCGATTTGACAAAAATAAAACCGAGTTCAGATTCTTACAATATAGTTTGGCGTGGTGATGTAGCCGGTTCAATGAACTATCACAAAAAAATTGAAAATGGAAAGTTGATTGTTCAAGATACTTCTGAATTAGAGGGTATGGTGTGGGAAAAACTGGATATGGTATTGAATATGGAAGATTTAACTATGGAGACTGGAGAAATAGTTATGAAATATCCGCAAAATAAAGTGGATATGGAAGGCTCTGTCAGTTGGAAGGACCACGCAATCAAAGGAGAATATAAAGTGGATCAAAACGGAGTGAATCAAAAGACCCCGATAGATTTTAAAGAGGAGAAAAGAGTATTGGGACGTGGGGCTATTTTTGGTCTTGTTTCAGCTTTGCCCATTGCTGTAAATCAGAAGTATTTGCTGGATATGTTTGCTTTCTCCAGCGCGGAGATTTGGAATATGGTATTGGAAGTCGAAGGAAAGAAGACCATAGAGTGGAAAAATCAGACAGTCGAAGCCTACAAAATGAATCTTACTGGGGGCAAAGTGGATAATGTATTGTACATGGCTACGGATGGTACGGATAGAATCTTTAGAATAGATGTAATTGGGCAGGATATGCAGGTCGTTCTGAAATAATGAGTTTATAACGAATTGCAATTTTTGAACCTCGCAGGTATCTATTCTTCCAACCATTCAATTTATCAACACAACTAATTATTAAAAAATGAAAATGATATCATCAATTTTAAAATATCTACAGCTGTTTGGTGTGCTTTTGGTGAGTTGCTCTCTACTTGCACAAGATCAGGAAAGAGATGACAAGTGGGATGGGAAATTTGAGCAATTGGGACAGCTTTTGCCTACACCCAATGTGTATCGTGCTTCTGATGGAGCACCGGGACAGGAGTATTGGCAGCAACAAGCCGATTATAAGATCAAGGTGCGATTAGACGAGGAAAAACGAATGATTACCGGCAGTCAAACAGTCAAGTACTACAACAATTCACCTCAACCCTTAACATATTTGTGGATTCAATTGGACCAAAACAAGCGCGCACCCGGTAGTGATAATGAAAAAGCCAGAGAGTTTGGCATTGGCAAAAAAAGGACGTTGAATATCAAGTCAATGGCCTATAATATGAACCTTTTCAGTACGGAAGGAGGAATTCATATCACAAAACTTACGGATGCCAAAGGGAAAAATTTGCCGTACACGATTAATAAAACCATGATGCGAATTGACCTGCCGAAACCCCTGAAAAAAGGGGAGACGTTTTCGTTTGAAATGAGCTGGTGGTATAATATTAATGACCGTTTTGATGACTTTGGACGTAGTGGGTATGAGTATTTTCCAGAAGATGATAATTATGTATTTACGATTGCTCAGTTTTATCCCAGACTTGCAGTATATGATGATTTTGAAGGCTGGCAACACAAGCAATTTTTGGGTGATGGTGAGTTCGCATTGACATTTGGCGATTATGAAGTGGAAATAACAGTTCCAGACGATCATATTCTAGCAGCAACGGGAGAATTGCAAAATGCAAAGAAAGTATTGTCAAATCAACATTACAATGAATTGCAGAAGGCGAAAAAGTCTTACACTAAACCGCACATTATAGTTTCACAGGAAGAAGCTGTAGAAAATGAAGGAACACGATCTTCCAAGTATCAGACCTGGAAGTATAAAGCGAAAAATGTCAGGGACTTTGCGTTTGCATCTTCTCGAAAATTCATTTGGGATGCCCAAGCTGTAAAACTCAATGGAAAAGAGATTCTGGCGATGTCATTGTATCCAAAAGAAGGCAATCCATTATGGGAGCAAGAATCTACGAAAGCGGTTGTAAATACGATTCGAACGTATTCAAAATATACCGTGGATTATCCATATCCCGTAGCTACGACGATCCATGCAGCGTCCATTGGTATGGAGTATCCTATGATTTGTTTTAATCTGGGCAGACCTAAACCTGATGGTACGTATACCGACGCAACTAAATATGCGATGATCGGTGTCATTATTCATGAAGTTGGACATAATTTCTTTCCGATGATTATCAATAGTGATGAACGTCAATGGGCCTGGATGGATGAAGGACTCAATTCGTATCTGGAATATCGAACCCAAAAAGAGCAATATGAGAATTTTCCATTCAGTAGAGGACCGGCTACGACAATAGTTAATTATATGAAAGGGAGTCCGGAAAGAATTCGGCCCATGATGACTAATCCTGAACAAGTCATGCAATTGGGCAATAATGCCTATGGCAAACCGGCGGCGGCGCTTAATATTCTGAGGGAAACGATCATGAAGCCCGAATTATTTGACAAAGCTTTTAAGACCTTTGCGGAAAGATGGGCGTTTAAGCATCCAAAACCGGCAGATTTCTTCAGGACAATGGAAGATGCATCGGCCATCGACTTGGATTGGTTTTGGAGAGGGTGGTTTTACGGGACAGAATATGTAGATATTGCAATAGACAAAGTGGATTGGTTACAGACTGGCGAAAATGCAACTCCTGCTGATGAGGATAAGGAACCACAGCAAGAATTAAAATTTGCCGATGAGCCAGAAATATTCGTTTTGTCAGACTCTCCTCCACAACTAGGAGAGTTTTTGGAATCAGTGCCAGATAATGAATATCGTGAAATGATGAAAGGTAAGCATTTTTATGATGTTAAATTTTCCAATATTGGAGGATTGGTCATGCCGATTCTTCTTGAGTTTGAATTTATGGATGGAAGTAATCAAAACATAGAATTACCCGTAGAGATATGGAGAAAAGATGAACGTGAAGTAAGAAAGCTATTCTATTTTGATAAGCAGGTAAAGGCAATTACGGTTGACGCGAATCAGGAGACAGCCGACGTGAATACAGCAAACAATAGCTTCCCAAGGAAAATGGAGATGTCAGAATTTGAAGCTTTTAAAACCAGATTAAAAGGATAGTATCTATGAAGTTAATTGCAATTCTAATGGCCGTAATGGGATTTGTAACAGTGCATGAGTACCATATTAGCATTTGTGAAATCAACCATAATCCGGATCAAAATTTATTGGAAATTACCCATAGGATTTTTGCCAACGATTTAGAAAATGCGTTGAGGCCCACGATAGCACATATTGACGTGTTGAATGCCAAGCATTACGAGGCAAACGACCAACATATTAAAATGTATATTCAAGCAAGACTCGAAGTGATTTCTGGTGCAGAAGAACTTGAGATTCAATGGCTTGGTCATGTCATCAAAGCGGATCAGATTGTATGCTTTTATGAATTGATTCTTCCAGAGAGATCGGATCACTTTCAATTTTCCAATACCACGTTGATGGAACAATTCAAGGACCAAAAAACACTTTTGCATTGGAGTCGAAGAGGTGAAAATTTGAAATGTATTATCTTGGATAGTGACAAGACATATACCATAATTAATTTTTATAATTATAAATAAACTATACGTTTTATTCGAGATTAATTCTTACTCCACTCCGAGATCTTTTGCAGGAATTAAT
>JBCCVV010000254.1:0-9650 GCA_039194925.1 Bacteroidota bacterium | reverse complement strand
GGCAAGAAGTCCAGAATCAAATATTTATACTCCAATAAACTAAGTTATATTTCTAAATTATCGAAAAGGTGTAATCTGAAGAAACAGGAAATACAAATTTGAAATATTGACATTGTGTTGTTTGTGCAACGATAGGTAATTGGAGAATATTTAGGAAAATGTTATCTAATGAAACCATGTAAAGAATTACTTCATAATCTTTTCTACCTGTCATTTGGAATAGCTACAATAACCTACTTATTTCAATTAGCAAAATTTGGAAAAATTCACCTCTTACTGTTTTTATTTTTTTTGGGTTTTTGCTTTCTATCCTTCTGGAAAACTAAAAAAAATATCAACAGTCGTTTTCAAAAAGCAATTGTGTTACCCATTTTAGGTTTTGCCATAATTATTAGTTCTTTTTTAATTACTCCATATATCTCAGAATTTGCTATAGTTCTTTTTCCAGGTAAAGCAGATGGCTGGCAATTGGTGTTTACATTTATAATTTTATTTCTTTTGATGTATAGTGCCAGATTTGCATTAACCAAGGCATCCAAAACATTTTCTCTTTTTACGCTAGTATCCAGTGGAATCATTTTAGGAATTAGACTTTTTTCTGAAAACCCTTTTTTTGCGGTACTATTTATCTTGTTGACGCTGGTGTTTCTCTATATCACATACATAAATAATTCCTTGCTTACTAAACTCCAAATAGAAGCTACATCAGGTTATGTGCTTCATAAAGACCTGCCCGATGCGTTTTGGCATAGTAGTTATTTGAATACTACGCTGCCAGATAGAAGCCGCATTAAGGCGTTCAAAAATATTAAAAATGAAGCGTTTAGGACAGATGCAATTCTAAGATTGTCATCATTAAAAGATAAAAATGAAGCATCGGCAAAAACTCCAAATGAAAATGCAAACGATCCATTATTGACATCCAATAAAACGTTGGATTTGGTAAAAACATGGGAAAACAGAATTCAGCTGCTGCCCATACTTCCACCCGAGGATGTTGAAAAATGTTTAGTACAATGTGAGGATACAGATTTTCTAATGAGCTTGATTAATCATAACGTAATAAAGATCACGAAACGAAATAGTTCTTCGCATCTAATCTCAACTTCAACAAATAGATTTTGCAACAAAATAAATTCATTATGGAAGTAACTATTTTTAAATCTACTCCAGAAATAAAAGGAATAGCTTCTTTTAGGTTGTTTGAGTTAGGTATGGATGACAACTCAGAACCATTTCTTATTTCTCTATTTGGTCAGGGATTGGCCTATGCCTTACGAAATAAAAAATTCCATCTGGCTAAAAAAATAATGCGTAAGGCTTTAGGGATGTTTTCACAAAATCCTAAATGGGTACAAAAATTTGAAGATATGTTTCCAACGCATGAACTATCTAATTATTTATTGGATCAAGACAGGTCAAAACAAGATCTTAAACTGTTCCGGTTAACCGGTGAATGTCTATCATTTTTTCCCACCGATAATGCAACTGCTGCTATTATTTCCTTGTGGAAAAAACAAAAAATGTATTTGAACAATTCATCAAACAATCAAAAAGTCAATAAAGACTTGGAGACTTCCTGGGGGCCTATGCTTACCGCCTTAGGGGCATGTGCCTCAATAGATAAAAACTACATAAATTTTGATAAAGATATATTCTTAGAAAATGAGATTGGTCAACTTAAAAGTAAAACAGAAAAGCTACTTGAGAAACGAAAACCCTTATTTGAACGATATAAACAACTATCCAAACAATCAGAAGAATCTAAGGAACTAAATTCTGATTTCGATTTCCGTAGTTCAATTTATCAAATCGAACAACAATTAAAACCTATCGTAAGAGCGCTTAACGAATTGCACGCCAGGACAAATCAATTGGAAAATGAATTGAGTCCTGGAAATATTCTTTTGCAAATTGCAAACAACGGCCGAAACTACAGTGGTTATATCAGACAGTATGCAGTCATTGGTTTGTTACTATTGCTTAGGGATAAATCCAACTTGAATAGCTCCACCAAGATTATAATTTCTCAAAACTTAAAACGCATATCTTATAATACAGCTAATGAAAAAAGATTCAAAACCTTTGAGTTGAGGTTAGACTCAGATTTTGAGCTTGGTGAATTGCTGCATTTAATAAAATCGGGATTGGTTTTTTTAAATCAAGATCCCAATGTCGACACCTATGAAATGTTGCCTAAAATTCTGGAAAAATTAAAAGAAAAGTTACCAGATATTTTTTCGTTTTTAGGGAAATACCCTCTTCGTTTGTTAAAAACGGAAGATAAAAGAAAACTATACGCTGAATACAGTTTTCGAAGATATGATCTCATACGATGGACACGATTCTCTGGAGAAATAAACGTAGGAGAGGTCCACAATCGCTACCTTGAACTCGACAACTTAAGCAAGCCTAATAGTATGGGCATCACAATTAATGCATTCAAATCATTATTTGTTTCAGTTCCTTCCCTTTGGCACGAATATCAGCACTATCACGAAGAAGGAATAAAGAATGGAATATCAAATGAAATGGAGGTTTGGGCAAGAGAACATATTTTTCTTAGAGAACTAATTATGGAACAAGTAAATAATACTCCTCTGCAATTACGGCATGAAAAGCTAAAGGAAGTATTAAATGACCTTAGAAAATATGATAAAGGTGCCTGTTTATTGCTGAGAGAAGATTTTCGCGATCTAAGAACATATCAACTACTTTTCAACTTAATTTCCACCACATATGGTCTACAATTAAGCCCCAATCGAGCAAAAGAGATAGCCAATAAATTTATAGAAAAAGAAGATGAAATAACAGCAGAATCAAATATTAAAAATCTCTTTTGGTATCCAGATATCAAATGGAAAAATTTGGCATCAACGAATTATGAAAAAGAAATTCAGGATATATTAATCCAGAGGTTTACTCAGAATAATTTTTTAAATATCTCAGAATGGCACGATATAGTAAACGAACCAGAGATAAAAAGAACCTTGAATAATTGGGAGGCTTTTCACCTGAAAAATCGACTTGACTTATTATTTAAAACGTATGATTGTTTAGATGTAAATGATTTTAAATCTACTTGGATCAATAGAATATAATTCAAAATGTATTGGCTTCGATCTCAAATTTCGTATTTAGCAGTCATTTTCTACGCATTATAGAGAATATGTGCTTAACCTCTGGTCGAATTAAATGTACTAAAGAAAAACTTCACTATCTTCTGTCCAAAATATATTAACCCATTCATCATATACGCTCAACTATGAGATTAAATATTCTAACGCTTCTACTGTTCACATCCTTCACCCTCACTGCCCAAGACTACTACTACAAAAAATACCACCCCTTCAACCCGGATATCCCCTCCCCCGAGCAATTTTTCGGCTACCCCATTGGTGACCAACACACCCGTCATGATCTCATGGTCGCCTACTTCGAAAAACTGGCCGAACTCTCTGATCGTGCCACCATTACACACTATGGAAAATCACACGAACATAGAAAACTGGTCATGCTCAACATTAGCATTCCAGACCATATAAACAACCTGGAATCACTTCGGCAAAATCATCTTCAGGCCGTGGACCCCAATAATTCGGCCGATTTGAGCAATCAGCCCGTCTTTGTTAATCTCGGATATAGCGTCCATGGCAATGAGCCTTCAACATCTGAATCGGCCTTACTTACAGCCTATACGCTTATAGCTTCTGAAAATGAAAAAGTACTCGAAATACTTAACAATTCGATTGTATTCATAGATCCCGCCCTTAATCCGGATGGACGAGATCGATTTACAGATTGGGCCAATACTCACCGGGGCCATACCTTGGTCGCCGATCCTCTGGACATCGAACACAATGAGCTATCTCCCAATGGCAGAACCAATCATTACTACTTTGATCTGAACCGAGATTGGTGGCTCGGCATCCATCCCGAAAGCAGAGGAAAGCTCAAATGGTATCATCAATGGTATCCGAATGTAGTAGGCGATTTCCATGAAATGGGAACGAATAGTACCTACTTCTTTGAGCCAATGAAAGCGAATGCGAGCAAAGATCCGATTATGCCGAAAGAGAATTACACCACCTTAAACGAAACATTTGCGGAATATTTTCACAACGACCTGGATGAAATAGGTTCTGTGTATTTCACCAAAGAGATTTTTGATGGTACGTATCCTGGATATGGGTCCTCATATCCAGACTTGCAAGGAAGCCTCGCCCTTCTTTTTGAGCAAGCCAGTTCCAGAGGGCATGTACAAAGACAAGAAAGTGGGGAGCTACTGACCTTTGCCTTTACCATACGAAATCAATATCTTATGTCGATGGCTACCTTAAGGGCATCGGTAGAGAATAAGACCACCCTATTCGATTACCAGCGCATGTTCTTTAAAAGTGCGCTTACCAATGCGGCGAAGAGCAACACAAAAGCATATGTATTTGGCGATGAAAGTGATATTGGACGAACCAATGCTTTTCTGGATAAACTATTGCTGCATGAGGTAAAAGTTTACGAAAATGGAAAAGATGTAAGTGCTGGCGGCCATACGTACAAAGCTGGAAAGTCTTATGTAGTCCCTACCAACCAACCGCAATACCGGATGATACAATCGGCATTTGAAACGTACAGCGAATACACCGATAGTGTTTATTATGATGCTTCGGCCTGGTCTATCGCTAATTTTTATAATATGCCGTATTCAGAAGTTCGAAATTTTCAAACCGGAGAAGAAGTGACTCAAATCAATTCCCGACCATTTGAAAAGCCAGATCGATCTTCCTACGCGTACATCATGTCCTGGAATGAATACAGTGCGCCCGCAGCCTTGTATTACTTACAATCAAAAGGTGCTGTTGTCACCAGTGCGTTCAAACCCTTTGGGATCAAAACTTCTCAAGGAATTCGAAATTTTGGTTACGGCACCATTGTTGTTCCGGCAGGCAGACAATTGATATCCAATGATTCGTTGTACACTCTTGTCTCCAATGCGGCTGAAAATTGGCCTGTCGACATCACATCGACAAACTCGGGATATAGCGCATCCGGTATTGATCTGGGCAGTCGTAATCTGAGAATATTGGAAATGCCCAAAGCAGTAATGGTTGTCGGAGATGGAATCAGCTCATATGAGCACGGTGAGGTTTGGCATCTGTTGGATACAAGAGTAAATATGCCGATAACCAAGGTTCCCATGCGTTACTACAACCGTCTCAATCTGGATGACTATACCGTTATGGTACTTGTTTCAGGCAATTATTCACGAATGGACTCTTCAGCCATAGCCAACTTAAAGACATGGATTGCTAAAGGGAATACATTGATCACTTCACGTGTAGCTTCCAAATGGGCCATTGATAAAAAACTGGTAAAAGAATCGTTTATTCAAAAGCCAAAAGATGAGAATAAGAAAGAAGAAATTGTGAGATTGGATTATGTAAGTGCCCGTGAAAACATCGGCAAAAAAAATGTTGGTGGTGCCATTTTTGAAGTAGATTTGGATATCACGCATCCTTTGGGATTTGGATATACGAGAAGGAGTCTCCCCATCTATCGCAACAGCACCATTTGGCTAGCACCGAGTAAAAGTCCTTATGGAACCATTGCCCGGTACAGTGAGAATCCTCATATTGATGGATTTATCACAGAAGATAATTTTGAAAATTTCTTGAAGCCCTCTGCCTCACTTATTGCGAGCCAGGTGGGAAGTGGACGCGTCATATTATTTGCCGACAATCCTAATTTTAGAGGGTCTTGGTATGGGACAAATAAACTGTTTCTAAATGCAATCTTTTTGGGCCAACACGTGAGAGTACCAAAAGGCTAGATCGGATAGTTAAAAGAGTTTGGCTTGGAAACAATGGCTTGGATCGAAATATGAATTTTCCTTCTTTATGAAAAAAACCAAAGCTGTTCTGCCCATAATTGTATTGTCACAATTCTTCTGCACCTCATTGTGGTTTGCCGGAAACGGAGTGGTTGAAGATTTAATCATTCATTTTGAACTGGGAGAAGGCATGACTGGATATCTAACCTCCAGTGTTCAATTCGGATTTATAATTGGTACACTGCTGTTTGCTATTTTATCCATTGCTGACCGTTATTCGCCTTCAAAAGTGTTTTTTGTTTGTTCCTTATTGGGTGCTGCATTTAATATGGGCATTATCATCGATGAAAACACTATGGCAAGCACCCTGATGTTTCGCTTTTTTACCGGCTTTTTTCTGGCAGGAATATATCCAGTTGGGATGAAGATAGCTGCGGATTATTATCAAAAAGGGCTGGGGCTTTCTTTGGGCTTCCTGGTAGGTGCCCTGGTTGTTGGAACTGCTTTTCCCCACTTGTTGAAAGATTTAAAAGGAGATCTTCCATGGCAATTTGTATTAATCTCTACATCCGTTTTGGCCTCCATCGGCGGAATATTAATGCTCGCTCTCATCCCTGATGGCCCCTATCGAAAACCCAGTCCAAAATTTAAACTGACGGCTATTTTCGAAGTATTCAAAACCCCTGATTTTCGCTCAGCCGCGTTTGGATACTTTGGTCATATGTGGGAGTTGTATGCCTTTTGGTCATTTGTACCCATCCTCCTGTTTATGTATGAAGACCATCATCAAAGTATCAATTTAAATATACCATTGGTTTCGTTTTTTGTGATAGCCATTGGAGGTGCAGCTTGCATTATGGGTGGATATATTTCTTTAAAATCAGGAGTAAGAAAAACTGCATTCATAGCGCTTTTGCTTTCCTGTTCTTGTTGTCTGGTCTCACCTATCATATTTACCATTGATTCGCCCTTACTGTTCCTCTTCTTTCTCCTTTTTTGGGGAATGGTGGTAATTGCCGATTCTCCTCTCTTTTCTTCTCTTGTTGCGCATCATGCACCGGTAGAATTAAAGGGAACGGCTCTGACGATCGTAAATTGCGTGGGTTTCTTTTTAACTATCCTAAGCATTCAACTTATCAACCACCTCTATGTTTCGTACCATACGCCCTACATCTTAACCATTTTAGCCATTGGACCAATTTTGGGTCTGCTCTCATTATTGAAAATCCGATCTAAAAGTTAATTTCATCCTTCACAAAAAACACGTGACAATGTCTATCAAAAATGTAACCTTTCAATTCCTGTTCTCTATCGTTTTCTTTTCATATACCGGCCAATCACAAAGCATAGATTTCACAAATCCCAGCAGTTTCACCGATGGGATTGAAGGACCAGACACAGATCAAGAGGGCAATGTCTACGCTGTAAATTTCACAAAACAAGGTACCATTGGAAAAGTCACACCAGCGGGAAATGCAGCAATTTTTGTAGAATTACCGAATGGAAGTATTGGAAATGGGATTCGATTTGGAAGTTCCAAGGAAATGTTTGTAGCAGATTATATCAACCACAATATCTTGAAGATCGATATGAACAATAAGGAGATCGAAGTCTATGCGCATGAAACCAAAGCCAATCAACCGAATGATTTGACCATCGCCCGCAATGGAACCATTTACGCCAGTGATCCAAACTGGCCCAACAGCACCGGAAATCTATGGAAAATTACCAAAGCAAAGGGCTTTGAACTGTTAGAGGAAAATATGGGAACAACCAATGGTGTAGAAATTAGCAACGACGGATCAAAACTCTTCGTGAATGAATCTGTGCAACGCTTAATATGGGTATATGATATACAGCCCGATGGCGGTGTCTCCAACAAAAGACAATTCCACGCATTCGAAGATTTTGGATTGGACGGAATGCGTTTTAATAAGGATGGAAATTTATTTGTGTGTAGATATGGTAAAGGAACGGTCGCCATATTATCCCCTGAAGGAAAGCTATTGCAGGAATTAGATGTCAAAGGGAAAAATCCAACTAACATTACATTCAGTCCAGACTATAAAACGTGTTATGTTACCGTCGCCGATAGAGGGTGCATTGAGAAATTTGATTTGTCCAATCTTCGGTTATCTGACAATTCAAAATAAATAAACCAATATTCCTAACACCAATGAATACTATTTATGAAAAACCAATTCTCTTCTCTTGTGGAGCAAAAATGAAAAACAGATTCATGCTTGCCCCCATGACCAATACCCAAAGCCATGAGGATGGTCAACTTTCTGATGAAGAATATCATTGGCTTACCATGAGGGCCAAGGGTCAATTTGGCTTGGTTATGACCTGTGCTACTCATGTCCAAGCCAACGGTAAAGGCTTTTCGGGACAATTGGGATTATTCTCCGATCTGCAAAATCCGGGACATGAACGATTGGCAGCGGGTCTAACATCTTTTGGCTGTCTTGCGGTTGCACAACTGTACCACGGCGGTATGCGATCACCTGCTGAACTAATTCAGGAAACACCCGTTTGCCCTTCCAACAATGAAAAACATGGTGCTCGTGCTTTGTTTGCAGAAGAAATAGATGAACTAAGGAATGATTTTGTGAAAGCGGCCATCCGTGCAAAAAAATGTGGCTATCATGGCGTGGAAGTTCATGGTGCTCACGGTTATATTTTGACCCAATTCCTCAGTTCTTTGATCAATAAGCGAACGGATCAATACGGCGGTAATCTCGAGAACAGAGCTCGACTATTGTTTGAAATCATCAATGAAATCAGGGTTGCCTGTGGTCGAGATTTCCTTATTGGTGTGCGATTATCTCCTGAGCGATTTGGAATGGATTTATTAGAGGTCAAAGAGGTGTGCAAACGACTTATTAATGAAGGGAATATCGATTTTCTCGATATTTCTTTGTGGGATGTGTTCAAATATCCCGAAGATGAACTACACAAAGAGAAAACGCTCTTAAAACATTTTACAGATTTAGAGTATAAAAAGGTACGTCTTACCGTATCAGGAAAAATTAGAAATGGAGCTGATGTTGAAAAGGTATTGAAGAGTGGTGTAGATTTTGTCACCATTGGAAGATCAGCCATACTTCATCATGATTTTCCAATCCAGGTAATCGAAAATCCAAGGTTTGAATCCATAAGGCCACCTGTTTCAACTGAATATCTTTATCAACAGGGATTGAGTGATAAATTTATTGAGTATATGCGGAGATGGCCGGGATTTGTTTTAGAATAACAACTGCAATGCTGCAATAATATGCGGTAACTTATTCAAACAAAAATGTTCCGTTTTCTGCTTTAGCCCCGCACAGTTTGTAGTTCTTACCATCTGTAAAACTCACTTCCGATGATCCATGAATTTGATTTCAGGAAATTATTGATACACGCGGAATATCCGGGGATCATTAGATTCGTTGTTAAAATCTATTTGAAACTGAACCATTATGAATCGAGATTATATTGTTCTACTTCCTGCAATATAAAGGAACGACCATAAATACTTACATCAAATAGTAGGATAACCCATTGGAATCTATTGATGCAAGGACACGTTAAATTTCTAACAATTTGACATCATCACATTACCGTCAAATCCCCCAACACAACTCTTTGCTCACCGTTAATATCCAATACCATCCGATACACGTATACGCCAGGATTCACCTCTTCCCCTCCAAAAGTACCATCCCATTGAGCCTCTTCTGAATCAGGCAATACATTCTCTACTCCATACATTCGATTTCCCCAGCGATCAAAAACTGAAAAGCGTACCACTTCATTGATTGTGCTCGTATTGAAAATT
>JBCCVV010000253.1:0-9664 GCA_039194925.1 Bacteroidota bacterium | reverse complement strand
TTGTTTATCCTTATCAGTACTAGCCTTAGTGAGGTATTCATAAAATTTGTTTTCAATGGCAAACCAGTTTTCTTGTCTTTCGCTATACAATTCTAAGATGAATTTCTCTTCGAAAAAGTAGTTGAAATAAAAGGGTGTATCATTGAGCAGATTTATTAATACAGAATGATCATCTTTTCTAATCGCATCATATAGAGGGTGATACCAATTTTTTGTATGTAGATGATCGGTTTTTAAATATTTATCGAAAGTAAATTTACCTAATAATGTTGATTGAACGAATTTGATTGATTCGTTTTCTTTCGCCGCTTTGAAAAAGCGTTTTGCATAATCCTCAAGCAACCAGTTCGAAAAATCAATAAACGATGTAGGAGCCCCATGCGCCAAATCAAACCCATTGCCAATAATTAAATAGGATTTTTGAGCCATTGCAATTGAAATTAACTACCCTGAAAAAATCAAACGAAGATTTTTAAATCCATTATAATGGCAAAAATGCTTCTTTTCTACGCACAAACTATTCAATCAATGTTACATCGCCAAATTTTACCTCTGAGGAGCCATCTTCCTTCAAAATAATCACCTGATATACATAGATGCCTAGACTTAAACGTGACCCTTCTTTGGTGCCATCCCATGAAACCTCATTGGAAGCCGACTGTGCCAAATGCATAAGATTTCCCCATCTATCGTAGATTCTCATAGTCAATCCTACCACATCAGTATCATTTAATCTGAAAATGAACTCATCATTAAAGTTGTCGCCGTTAGGGCTAAATACATTTGGGTGGATATTTACTACAGGTGCGGGAGTGACGTCTACACTGATCACTATCATTTGTGTGCAGCCGGCACTATCGGAAATGGTAAGCTCGTAGGTGGTTGATGAAGTTGGTTTTGCCACAGGGTTTGGACAATCAATACAACTCAAACTGCCATCGGAATCTACCCAGGAGAACGTGAAATTTGTATCAATCACCGTCCCTATTAGGATGACACTATCCCCCTCGTTGATCTGATAGTTTTCAGAATAGGTGCCCAATTGAGGGTTGTCTGGATTTATCAGGGTAATTGTGGTACTGGTTCTGCAATTATTTGCATCTACCAATTCAATTACGTACGTACCGGTATCCAACCCTGTGATATTGAGCGAATCTATGGGTTGATTGTTGAAAAATATATTGATTGGTTCTATTCCACCTGTTATATCCGAAATGGTGATCTCTCCATCATTTGACCCTTCACAAGAAAGACTTAGCCAAGCAAAATTGGCGGTTAAGAAATCTGGTTCAGTAAATACAAACGAAGTATTTAGAACACAATCATTTTGATCCGTCACCGTAAGCTGGTATTCTCCCGCCGTCACATCTTGGGCCAGAGATACATCACCCACAGTAGTAGGGTCCCAATTGTAAGAATAAGGTGCCATTCCTCCTGTTACTTGAAATTCTATAGACCCCGTTTCTGCATAACAAAGTATGGAATCCACAACCACCCAATTGCCATCAAGAGCCGGATTTGTATCGATTACATCAATTGAATTTTGATAAATGGGTTGCCCTTGAGAATCCAGGATTACAATCTCATACATATCGGATATCAGATTTTCAATTGTGATTTGGTTTGGATCTGTATCTATTGTTAGTGTTCCATTTACTCCATTATTGACTCCTTGCCATGTCACCGTAAATGGCAAGTCTATGGTCGAACCTATATCCAGTGTAATACTTCCTTCATTGCCTAAAGCACAATTGTTATCGACAGAATTCAATGTAACGTCAACAGTGCAAGAAAAAATAGAAAGCTCAGTGGTGATAATGCTGTCACACATATCTGTCGAAGTAAATAAATCAATATACGTTCCCGCCGAGAATTGCCATGCACCCTCTAAAAATATGCTATCGCCCTGGCAAATGGAATCCTGAACAACCTGATTGTACGAAGGTAGAATGGTCAACGAAATATTCACCGTGCTATCACATCCATTGGCTGCCATCAGTAGTTCGGTCCCACTTGTATTCGCAGCGTTGTAAGAAGTGCCATTGATTTCAATAGATTCGTTATCGCATATTGAAGTGTTAAAATCTTCAACTATTTCAGTAAAAAACTGCATATCTACGGTAACAATACTATCGCACCCAAATTGTGACTCTCCAATCAATGTTTGTGTTCCCATAGGATTATTGATGTCGTATATTACATTATTTACGATGATCGTGTCATTGGAACAGAACATTCCTGAAATAAGACTGTCCGCAACATCGTAAAATGAAAGATCGATATTGATGATGCTATCGCAACCAAATTGGCTTGCTCCAAACAAAGTATCGCTGCCCACGGGGTTATTAATATGATAGAATTCACCAAAAACTTCGATGGAGTCATCAGGACAAAAGAATCCATTGATCAATGTATCTGCAACATCATAAAAAGATAAACTGATATCTACAATAGTATCACAGCCCGAACCTGTTAATGTGATTTGATCGGATGGATTATTGATGTCAAAAATAATACCTCCTACTTCAATAAATTCATTGGTACAAAGCGTGTCATCTATCGTAGTCATGATATCATCCGAAAACTCAAGCATTACACTTATTATACTATCGCATCCGTTCTGCGCCTGATTGAATAAAGTAACTACACCCATCGGAATATCACTATTGAATACTGCTCCATTAACAATCAATGAATCACCAGAGCACAACATTACATTTAACAAGGTGTCGGCCGGAGGGAAAAATGAAACGTTAACCCTAATCAGACTATCACATCCTGTTGCATTCATCGTACTAAACTCATCACTTGGAAACGATTCACTATACCAGGTGCCCAATATAAATGTAGAATCACCGAGACAAATGGTTTCTGTGATGTCAACAGTATCCAGTTCCAGAAATTCGACATTTATAGTAACAATACTATCGCAATTCATTCCAGATATGGTATCACTGAAAGTTTCATTTCCGTCAAAAAACAAAACTCCATTGATATCCAGAGTGTCTGAAATACAAGCAGTAGTATCCAATTGAAAAATCGTATTGGATAGGGTAGTAATAAACAGTGTATCCTTGGATTGAATACTGTCAATTGTACAATTTACATCGTTGATCTCGGGAATAATTAAATACCAGGAACTATCCGTTAAAAGATTCAAAGTATCATTTGCAAATCCTAAAGTTTCTCCAATATTGCAAGCTGTCAATACAAATGTGCTGGAATCAACTGTCAATTGATTGGTAGCTATAAGGCTGTTTGACGATGTATACAATTCCAAAGGGAAATTAAATGGTCGTTGACCTGTAAAATTTATAAGTACTTCATTGCAGAACGATTCGCATATTGAAATTTCGTCTAGATTAAAATTATAGGATGGATCTTCAAAAAATGTTATTATGATTTGTGCATCGTCTTGCGGACAGGTCATTCCATCGCCAATCAAATATTCATAAGAGTAGGTGCCAGGTACAATATTTTCCGTATTCAGAATATTCCCGGATAATCCACCACTACTATTTATATCTACAAATAATCCACCGGGATCTTCATTTGTCAAAAAATCAAAAAGGTTGATCTCTCCTTCTGTGCAAAGTGTATTCATGGATCCGTCACCCGCACTTAGACTGGTTTCAATGTTAAGTGTAAAAATTGCTTCATCTTGTCCGCAGGGACTACCCATGGATCCTACAATATAGGTAAAGTTAAATGTCTGTCCGGCAAGTCCCGTCGTATTAACCGTGCTCCCGATCAAAGCTCCTGAGGCGTCTGTGTCAAAGAAAGTACCTATATCATTAGCACCATTGACAAAGGTAAATAAATCTACTTGTGCACCTTCACATACTGTAATTACATCATCTTCTCCAGCATCTGCACTGTCCAGAATTTGTGTAGTTATAATTGCCGATTGCTCTGGGCACGCTCCACTGGCTGAGATAAGATATTGAAAATGATAGGTTCCTGGAGGGATACCATCGAAATTTACAGCAAATGGATTCGACAAATCTACACCGATTTGATTAATATCAGTCCAAACGCCTCCCGCATCAGGATCTCCTATTAATGACATCAAATCAAGAAATCCCGGGTCGGGACAAAACTGCTCAATGTTTGGAACTCCTGCATTGTTTTGTTGTGCAACTTCAACTGAAATGGTAGCGAGGTCATCTGGACAAGGTGTAGCGCCAAGCACCGTATAGGTAAAATCGTAGGTTCCAGGTATTACACCGCTAAAATCTGTAGCGGTTGGATTTATATTTACGTCGACTCCTGATCCATTAATGTCAGCCCATAATCCACCGGCGTCATGTATAGAAAGTAATGCCTCCAAATCATAAGTTGTTCCATCGTTACACACAGAAAGCATATTATCCGTACCCGCATTTGGAGGATCAACATTACCCACAACTATCGAATTTACAAAGGTACAGTTGTTATTATCCGTAATCGTTACATCGTATGATCCGGGACTAAGATCCACGGTTTGACCATTGTCTGCATTACTCCAATCATACATAGGGTAGTTTTCATTGACACTTACAGAGATGGTAGAATTATCACAGACTACAGGCATTACCGGATTAAATGTAATATCTGAAGTTGCGAATGCCTGAATATTAATCTCATCTGATGCAGTACAACCATTTACATCTGTGACCGTTACCGTGTAGAGTCCTGGTCCGACATCAATGGTTGGTGTAATTTCACCATTGGGGTTCCAAACATAAGATGAATAGGAACCTGGATCAAGCGTCGTAGTTTCTGTAGGACAAATGGTTTGATCTGTACCTAAATCTGGCAAATTATCAATCATATCATCGTCTATCGTTACGGTGACACAGATCTGGTAATCTAGAAGGATCACATCATTGGTTAATGCGCTTTGTCCTTCCGAACAAGAAGTTACCATGATTGGTACAACATCAACGCCAAAGACATCTCCAAATGTGAAGTTATTAGGAGGGTTAGAGTAGGAAAAAATTTGAGAAGCAAATGGTCCTCCAATTTCATCAACAAGATTAGCCACATCACAAGAAGCAGGAGCAAAATCAGGGCAGCCGGCAGTAACATTAATAAAATATACTGTGGGTACAGGACAATCTGGAGGAAGATTGCTTACATCCACGCCGAAAACAGTTAATTCAATCTCTATGCCTGTTATAATCTTGCATGGATCTGCATTCATTGGGAGCTCAAAATTGTGCATACTGGCCTCGCTATGATCTACTGTGCTACCACCATTCCAATTTTTTCGATCCAATCCCTCTACAGCATCTGCTGGTACTTCGCAAGGCAACATTATAATTTGTCCCTGAAGTAAATAAGGAAAAAGAAAGGTAAGTATTAAAGGTGCAATATTTCTGATGTTACCAACAGCTACAAAATCGTTACAAATCATCATTTTCGGTGTTCGTTTAAATAATTATGAACAAACATAATTTTGAAATTTAGTGTGAAGATTACACTAACTTTTGAAAATATTTGAATAGTCGCATAAAAATCTTGAAATAATTCTTTTATTTGTGTTAGAAAAGAATGTATAAGTTCTTTTATCAGTGGATAATACATATGAAAAAATATAAATATGTAGAATCCCTGAAAGAAATAAATTTTAGAAAATCAGTCTCGTTTTGATCCAGCTAATGGTTTAAAGTTGAGGCCTTTATGCAATTTATAACCAATCTGAAGTATGAACATTAAGACGTTATCTACTTTCGTTTTTTTACTTTTTTCTATTGCCAGTTTCGGGCAAAATCCAATTTACTGTAACGCAACTGTACCCCACTTTGCGGGTGATGCCGGATCAGAAATTATTTTAACCATCCAAAACACAGGACCTTCTTCTATGGAAGTAGTAGCTGAATCGGCTGATGCCAGCGCCATTGATTTGCTTTCAGTGCCAAGTGCAAGTGGAGCTACAATCAGTGCAGCGATGGAAACATCACCTGGGGTATTTGTGATTGAATTGACTTGGGGCATTACACCTCCCGCCGATGTTCAATTGAATGTCCTTTGGAGTAAGGTTTCCTTTGGTGGCAATTGGCAACTATCTCCTGGAGATATTACGTACTCCTTCAATACCATGTGTGGTATGGGGCCTGGTGCGGCACCAGATCCACCATGTATGGCGGCCGATGTAATCTCAATGTATAGTAATTCTTATACAGATGTACCTGTAGATACGTGGTTGACAGTTTGGTCAGCACCTCCGGTGACGCTAACAGATCTTCAGTTGAACGGTAATGATGCAAAATTTTATCAGGATGTTACATTCTTGGGAATAGAAACGGTTGGTCCAAATTTGATCGATGCAAGTGGAATGACACATTTTAACCTTGATTTTTATTCCGATAATGCGACTCAATTCAGGATTAAGTTGGTCGATTTTGGTGCAGATGAAGCATTTGGTGGAGGAGATGACACAGAACACGAAATAACGGTTGATAATCCGGCCTTGGGAGAATGGGTTACGTTTAAAATTGCATTGAGCGATTTTACCAATCTTTTAAATACAGATAATATAGCTCAATTAATATTATCAGCAATGCCAAATACGGTAGCTGATTTTTATATCGACAATGTTTATTACTCAAATAGCAATTGCTTTACAGAACCAGCTCCAGATCCGTTTTGTGATCCTGCTGACGTAATCTCAATGTTCAGCAATTCATACACAGATGTGATCGTAGATACTTGGTTGACTCCATGGTCTGCAGCTCCTGTTACACTTACAGATCTTCAGTTGTCGGGTAACGATGCTAAATTTTATCAAGATGTTACTTTCCTTGGAATAGAAACGGTTGGTCCAAATTTGATCGATGCAAGTGGAATGACACATTTTAACCTTGATTTTTATTCCGATAATGCGACTCAATTCAGGATTAAGTTGGTTGATTTTGGTGCAGATGAAGCTTTCGGTGGTGGAGATGATACAGAACACGAGATTACTGTTGATAATCCAACATTAGGAGAATGGGTAACGTTTAGAATCCCATTGTCGGATTTTACAAATTTATTGAATACGGATAACATCGCTCAGTTGATCTTATCAGCAATGCCAAATACAGTGGCTGATTTTTATATTGATAATGTTTTCTATTCAAGCGCAAATTGTGAAGTGCCATCACCATACTGTGGTGCAGTAGTTCCTCATTTTGCCGGAGATCCTGGTTCTGAAATAATCCTAACAATCGAAAATATCGGGGCTTCAGCTATGGTAGTTAAAGCTTCTTCAGCTGACGCAGATCCAATTGATGCTTTAATTGTTCCAGGACCAGCTTCAGGTGCAGTGATAAGCCAGCCGTTTGAATCTGCTCCTGGCGAGTTGGCAATAGTTTTGACGTGGCCAGGTGTGCCTCCTGCCGATGTTCTGTTGAATGTATTATGGAGTAAAGCTTCGTTTGGTGGAAATTGGCAATTGAGTACAACCGATGTTTCTATTCCATTTGAAGGAACATGTCCTTTGGCAGCATCTTCTCCATATTGTGCAACACAAGTTCCACATTTTGCTGGTGATGCTGGATCAGATATTTTATTGACGATACAAAATACAGGTGCGAATTCGATGGTTGTCATTGCTGAATCAGCGGATGCGGATCCTGTAGATTTTCTATTGGTTCCCGGACCAGCGTCAGGAGCGCAAATAGGTCCCGCAACGGAAACTTCTCCTGGTGTGTTTGAAATCGTATTGACTTGGCCAGGAGTTCCTCCTACGGATGTAATGTTGAATGTATTATGGAGTAAAGCATCTTTCGGTGGAAATTGGCAGTTGAGTACTGGAAATGTTTCGATTCCTTTTGATGCATCTTGTCCTCCTGAATGTTCTTTGACGGCAGGTGATTGTGTTGCTTGTGGAGATTGTGAAGATTCTGTTGATATTGATCTCACTTCAGGAACAGTGCTAAATGTTGCACAACAATTTGGGCCAGGGTTCTGCTGCTTCCAGGAGAATACGCCACCAAATTATGATATAAATACAAATATGGGAACACTAAGTATTTCAGCTGGCGCAGTAAATGCATTTGCAGTTGCGGGGGCAGAAAACGTGCAGTTACCCGATTATGTAGCTGATATCTGCATGACTGCGGATATTGACGTAGTAAGTGGACCATATCCATTTGTCTTGGAATTTAGATTGGAGAATGGTACCGGTGCTCCTGGTAATGGAGGACAGGCTTTATCTTTCAATGTGATGGTTGATGGTTCAGGAGTTTGTTCTGTTGGAGGAAGTGTTGCAGATGGAGTATTTGAGAATGGATTTGCATTCGCTCCGGGAGCAAATTATGGAGTAATAATTGGAGTTTCTGACTTTTCCGGAAATCCGGTATTAGGAGATATAGAGGTAAACGTTTCAAATATTAGTTTAAGCGTTTGTGCCGCTGATGATACTGCACCAGTTCTTGAATGTACAAATGCAGAGGAGCTATTGGTAAATGGTGATTTTAGCGATATTACTGCGCCAAGTGCTTTCCCAACATCCGTTAATTTTGCCGAATGGGTGGAGTTTGGAGATGTTTTCGAGGATGCAATTCCTGCAAAGCAGACAGCAAAGATATTTGGCAATACTTCTGGAGTTTATCAGGAGGCGCCTGTTGCAGCTGGAGAATGGCTTTGTGCTGATGCTGATATTATCACTACTTCTGTGGATAACATTGTAGGATTTGCTAGTTGGGCTGAAATTAAGATAGAATTTTATGATGGCGGAGGTAACATCATTCAGGATGTTGTGTTGGAAGACTTTGATAGAGGAATTCCTGCTACGGCCAATGTCTGGACCAAGTTTGGTGGTTGCGTTCAAGCACCTGAAAATTCAGTTACGGCCAGAGTGGTAATTATATTCTTGAATTTTGCGAATGAGCCTGGATCTATTATTGTTGACAATGTCTCAATGAAGAAAATTAACCCGGTGTATTTTGAGGCAAATGCCGCAGGATGTAGAGCCAATGCAAATATTTCTAATCCTGTAGCTACTGACGATTGTGGTGTGGTTACGTTTACGAATTCTTTTAATAATTCTGCTGATGCAAGTGATAGCTATCCGGAGGGTATGACTCTGGTTACCTATACTGCTATAGATGAAAATGGAAACGAATCGTGTTGCTCTATATTAGTTGAGGTAGGAGATATGACCGGTCCGGCCGTAGATTGTCCAAGTGATATTGGAGTACAGTTGGAACCAGGAGAATGTGAAGAAATCGTATTCTATGATATTCCATTTACAGATTTCTGTGGACCAATTGATGCAGAAGCTAGTCAGGCAATTAACGAAATGTTGGTAAACGATGCGTTGGACTGTTTGAATAACACTTCCAACCACTTAAGATATTTCGAGAATAATTTACTTGTACCGGTAGAAATTACTCAAGTTAATTTTGGTGTTTTCAATACAGGAACCAATGAAACAGTAACCGTAAATATTTACTCAATTACCCCTGGTGCGGCATTTGTCTATGCAAATATGACCTTGCAAGGAACAGTAGATTATATGGTTCCAGCCGGTATGAACAATTCAGTATTGACTGCAATGGTAGAGGCAACGATTCCGGTAGGAATGGATTATGTACTAGAATTGAGAGCAAGTAATACGACCAATTTTGTAATTGGATATAACGATCAGGGAGAGACTGGATCTACATATATAGCTGGAAATAATCCAGTGCCATGT
>JBCCVV010000252.1:0-9700 GCA_039194925.1 Bacteroidota bacterium | reverse complement strand
TTCCATATATCGGCCCCTGATTTGGGAGTAGAGAAGACGGTGAAGTGGTTTGGAGTGAATCGAAGATTTGATCCTACGGGACTATAAATAAAAAAGCATGTATATGCGGATAGATGTCATAGGCATCTATCCGCACTAAAATTCTTATCCAGGATAATATTTTTTAGTTCTATTAGTATATTAATGTAAGATATATGGAAATATTTATTGGAAATGGTTACTTTACGGTGTGCTTAAAACCAATAAAGTCGTTTGAATACGTAGGTTAAGATTATATGTTAGTATTTGATTTAATGAAATATAGAAGGTAAGCTTCCATCAAAAAAGTAGCTGACAATTTTGGATCATTGATTAACATCGTAATCTATACTATGTCTTAAAACGGATTCAATACTTAAAAAAGAGGCAAACCAACCTCACCGTATTATTTTTAATAAAGATGACTTTTCATCACTTTAAAACCATTAGTATGAAAACTAACTTATTGGCTATTTTTCTATTTGTATTTTCTGTTTTTGCTGTTGATGCCAGAGTCGATCCTGAGAAGCTTAAGAAAATGAAGGATCGCGTACAATTATCTGGAACTAGATTTGATTGTCAACCTTCCACGGCTAGTTATTGTATGGAGATTAATAATGTAAGAGCTGGTTTGCTTGCCGCCGGTGATATGTGGTGGGACTTGCAAAATGGTAAATACATCGTACCAAAACCGGCACAGGGATTTCCTGAAGTTTCTTCCATTTTTGCCAGTGGAATTTGGATTGGTGGTGTAGATCCTAATGGAGCCATAAAATTGGCTGGTGTAACCTACAGGAATGGAGACAATACAGATTATTATTCAGGACCTTTGGACCAAAACGGACAAACCGATTTAGAAAAATGCTCAGATTGGGATCGACACTTTGTTGTAAAAGGTGATAATATAAGACTTCACTTGAGTCAATTCCAGGAAAGTCAACAACAAGGCATTGAGTATGATTGTGATCTTATTCCAGATGATGTAAAATATTGGCCAGCTCGAGGCAATCCTTACTTTAACGAGGAATTTGATTTTGAATTACCCGACCAAAATTTAGCGGATTTCTGGGATCAAAACGGTGATGGAATTTACAATCCATGCAATGGGGATCATCCAATAACAAGCCAAAGAGGGTGTGAGAATTATGGACAATTTGCGGATGAAATTGTTTTTTGGATGTTTAATGATAATGGAGGGCCACATAGACTATCGCTGGCTACACCGATTCAAATGGAAGTTCAAGCCCACGCTTTTGCCTTTGTAACCACGGATGAATTGAACGATATGACGTTCTATAAATTTAAACTCCTCAATAAGGCGTCTGATGATATTCGAGATTGTTACTTTGGATTGTGGGTAGATCCGGATTTGGGTTGTTCGGAAGATGATTATATAGGATGTGATGTTTCCAGAAGTTTGGCTTATGTCTACAATGAAGATGATGAAGATGGAAGTCCGGGATCATCTTGCCCCGGTGGAATAAACACGTACGGTGAAAATATTCCCTTAGTAGGAATTGACTTGTTTAGAGGACCACGTGGACCAAAAGTGTTCAAACGGGATCAAGATGGAAACATATTACAGGATGAGAATGGAAACAAAATACTTTTGGACCCTACTCCTGGAACAGGTGAGCAGGATACAATTGTGGAGTTGGGTATGAGTTCATTTACCTATCAGAATAGAGGTGTCAGCAATCCTCCAGAAGCTACTCGGGATCCTGAAATTGATTTTGAATTTTACAATATACTTCAAGGAAAATGGAAAGACGGGACACCAATTACTTTTGGAGGTTCTGGTTTTGATCCTGCATCAGCGGATACAGTAAAATATGTATTCTCAGACGAACCAGGAGATCCATTCGGATGGTCCATGTGCACAGCTGATTTACCATTTGATGATCGCCGTTTTGTTATGGCTACAGGGCCTTTGCTTTTACAACCAGGTGCGGTGAATGAAATGGTACTGGGAGTTCCATTTGTACCGGATATTGATTATCCATGTCCAAGCATCCAACGTTTACAGTTTGCGGATGATTTGGCACAAGCACTATTTGATAATTGTTTTGAGGTGGACCAGACGATTGATGCTCCGGATATGAAAGGTATAAACTTGGACCAACAATTAATTCTGTTATTATCCAATGGCGAATTTTCCAATAATGCAAATGAAGAATTTAAGTCAGTAGATTTAAGAGCACCACCTGATACTGAAGACCCATACTATAGATTTGAAGGATATCTCATATATCAATTGGCAGATGCCAACGTAAATAGTAATGAGTTAGACAATATTGAAAAAGCACGTCTGGTGAGGCAAGTGGATGTAAAGAATGGAGTTGGTGAAATATACAATTGGTTTCCTATTCCAAATCCAGATCCAACGGTCACCGATCCTATTTGGATTCCTGAGCGCCAGGTAGCGGGTGAAGATCTCGGAATCCGTCATTCGTTTAGTATTACTGAAGATGCTTTTGCACTGTCCGATCCTCAACTGCAAAATGGGAAGGAATATCATTATACCGTATTGGCATATGCCTACAATAATTACATGCAGTACAATGTACAAGATAATATAGGTCAAAGAACACCGTATATCCAAAGTGGACGAAATGTAAGAGTGTATACGTTAAAGCCCAGGTCATTGAGCGATGTTGAGATTCCAACAATGTACGGTCAGGAAGCAGCTGTAACACGAATTGATGGTATTGGTACCGGATTCAATGCACTTGATATGGACCTTACAGAAGAAGAGCTTGATCAAATTCTATTTGATACGACATTTAATGGAGAGATTCTATATAAAGCCGGTAATAGCCCGATCAATCCAAAAGTTGTGAACCCATTGAGAATAAAAGATGGACGCTATAGATTGGAAATAGAGGGCGAATTCAACGATAGTACTTCAAATACTAAACTCATACGACCAGGTGCAACCTGGAAGATGACAAACTTAAATACCGGTGACGTTATATTCTCGAATAAGACCATAGATGAGATCAATGAACAGATTATTCCGGAAAGAGGGTTTTCAATAGAGGTCAATCAAATCGGTGATCCTGGCGATCAATTCGATGCAAACAATGGAGCATTGACCCAAACGTTTGAATATGCAGATAGCGATGGTATCGACTGGTGGAATGCTATTCCTGCTTATACGGGGATCGAATATGTTGATCAATCGGGAAGTCAATTTCTACATGCGTACACCAGAGAGGAGCAAGATGATCCGAATGATGCCTTGGTGCAAATTGATGGTGGGTTATTTATACCTATACTATCCGCAAAATGGAGAACCCCAATGCAAACGGAATCACCCTACATTTCTCCGGCATGGCTTGAAAATCAGGGTTTTGCTACTTCCCTTAATCCTGCCAGGATGCGGTTGAAAGATCTTAATAATGTTGACATAGTTTTTACTTCGGATAAGACTAAATGGAGCAAGTGTATTGTCGTGGAGACCTCTCAAAATGCATATACACAAAATGGATATTCAAGCAGAGGCAATCGCGACCAGTTTGAAATGAGGTCAGATGCTTCAATTGATCAAAATGGAAACGTAATTCCGGGAGAAACCGGGAGGAGTTATTTCCCAGGCTACGCTATTGATGTAGAAACTGGAAAACGATTGAATATTTTCTTTGGTGAAAACTCTTCGTTCAATCCAGAAAACGATGCAACTAGCAGTGCAATATATAATACAACGGTTAATAGCGGAGGCATAGGCAGTGATATGATCTGGAATCCTACGGGAGAATTATTTACGAACAATGTACCGCAGGATGGTCCAGTAGGGGCCTATGGAAATTTTGTCGGAGGGCAGCATTATATTTATGTTACCAGACAACCATACGATGAATGCCAGGCATTGTCCGAACTTTTTGAGTCGGGAGGGATTTTGAATCTGGTAGAAGCTGTTTCTTTTATTACATGGACAGGAATACCACTTCCGAAAGAGCCATTACTTTCCCTGGATGATGGATTGATTCCCAACGACTTTACTGCGAAGCTCAGAGTTACCAACCCATTCAATCGTGAATTAATTAGCCCAAATTTGAGAAGAGCGTCAATATTTGAAGCGATTGGAACTTTACCTGTTTATGAATTTGGATTTGAAGGAGTAGAAGTTACCGACCCAGTTTCGACCGAGGAGCCTAAGCTTTTGGACAACATAATAATTTCACCAAATCCATTAATTAGAAGTTCAACAAGTGGCTCGGGACAATGGGATAATGTGGTAAGGATTTCTAATTTGCCCAAAGGTTCTGAAGTGAGTGTTTATTCTTTACAAGGACAATTTATCGCCAGGATGGATAAAAATACTGGTGTTGGGTATATTGACAATGGAATTAGTCAAACCTTGGAATGGGATTTACGAGACAACAATGGGTTACCGATTCTAAGCGGTACATATATTGTTCATGTTGTAATTCCACACTTGGGTATGCAGAAATCTTTTAAATGGATTGTGATTTAAATTTAGAAATAATATTCAGAAAAATGAATCTATATATAATAGGGACGATTTCATTTCTCTAAACGATTAAGGATTTAAATCGACCAATCCTATTTATTATTTACGTACTTTTGCGGTAAATTAATCGAAAACGTTTCTATCTATTGTGGATAGGAACGTTTTCGTCTTATATTGAGTAATATAGAGTATTAGTCAACACTATGAGTTTTTTAATCCATTGCCATGAAAAGAATAAGGGCATGGAATCAACAAAATTTTGAATTATGGCAGTTTCATATTTAACGCCAGAGGGCTACGAAAATTTAAAGAACGAATTAGAACACCTCAAAACCAAAGGAAGAGAAGAGGTAGCTAAAGCGATTGCAGAAGCAAGAGAGAAAGGTGATCTTTCAGAAAATGCAGAATACGACGCAGCGAAGGATGCTCAGGGGTATTTGGAAATGAAGATTAATGAAAAGGAGAAGGTTTTAGCCAATGCCAGAATACTTGATAAGAGTCAATTGGATGCTTCCAGTGTCACTATTCTTTCTACGGTAAAAATTAAGAATAAGAGGAACAATAAGGAGGTGAGCTATACCCTGGTATCTGAATCAGAAGCAAATCTGAAAGAGAAGAAAATCTCAGTTACTTCTCCAATTGGTAAAGGCTTACTAGGCAAGAAAGTGGGAGAAATCGCACAAGTGACTACACCGGCGGGTAATATAGATTTCGAGATCATGAGCATCGAAATTAAGTAAGAATGGCATCAATCTTCACGAAAATCATCAACGGTGAGATACCATCCTATAAAATTGCCGAAGATGATGAGCATTATGCGTTTTTGGATATCAACCCACAAGCCAAAGGGCATACCCTTGTTATACCAAAAGCTGAAGTCGATTATATCTTTGACCTTACCGATGAACAATTGTCAAAATTGCATGTATTTGCCAAGAAAGTAGCTGCTGCATTAGAATCTACCTTGGAATGTAAACGTGTGGGAGTATTGGTGATCGGAACCGAGGTTCCTCATGCACACGTTCATCTTATTCCTTTTACGGAAGAACGTCAAATGGCAATCACCAATGGAAAAATGATCATTTCGTCAGAAGAGATGGTTTCAATTGCAGCACGTACAAGCATTAAGTTTGATGATCTATGGAAGTGAATAAAACGTTGGTTTTCGGAGCTTCAAAAAATCCAGCACGATATTCGAATATAGCCATGCGAATGCTCAAAGAATACAATCATCCGATCGTAGCCATAGGTGGAAGAGACGATGAATTTGATGGGACCAAAATCATAACCGGGCATCCTGATTTAGAAGGAATAGATACGATAACTATGTATATGGGAGAAGGTCGACAAGCGGAGCATGAAGATTACCTCCTTTCTCTTCAACCCAGAAGAATAATTTTCAATCCGGGTGCGGAAAATCGCGCTCTTTTCATGAAGGCTCAATCTCAAGGAATAGAGGCAATAGAAGCGTGTACTTTGGTCCTCTTACGAACAGGACAATACTAAGCCTGGCATAATCCATTTTATTTGGTATAATCTCAGATTTTCATAGTTTTTAATTGGAAATGTCGTTGTTACTCAATGATATATGTCATGCCTTATGCAGGCCCAAAATATTAGTTGGGTTAAAATATAGGTGTCTTCCTTAAAAAATCTATTTTTAGGGAACTTTTCTAAAACTAAATTGAAATATGAGTTTATCAAATAGTGTTTCTCAAAAGGAGATTTTCGGTCATCCAATTGGGCTTTTTGTGTTATTTTTTACGGAGATGTGGGAGCGATTTTCCTACTACGGAATGCGAGCAATTCTTGTGTTGTATTTAGTGGGGTTGACTACAGACGAAAATCCTGGATTAGGCTGGACAGATGGGGAAGCATTGGCTTTATATGGCTGGTATACAATGTTGGTCTATGTTGCTTCAATTCCAGGGGGATGGATAGCAGATAAACTTATTGGACAAAAGAAATCGGTAATGTATGGTGCCATCTTGCTGTGTTTCGGTCATGGTATTCTTGCTGTGGAACAATTATGGGCATTTTATACGGGATTAGGGCTAATTATAGCCGGTGTTGGGATGCTCAAACCTAATATTTCAACCATGGTAGGTGGGCTCTACAAGCAAGGGGATATTCGAAGAGATAAGGGATTTACCATATTTTATATCGGAATCAACCTGGGTGCATTCTTATCCAGTTTGATAGTAGGCTATGTAGGTGAAGTACATGGGTGGCACTATGGATTTGGACTGGCAGGAATTGGGATGTTGTTGGGTCTGGTGGTCTACATGTATGGTCAAAAACACTTGACACATGTTGGTAACTTCTTAGGGACATCGGAAAATCCAGAAGAACGAGAAGCGGCTAAAAAGCCATTGACGAATGATGAGAAAGATAGAATTATAGTATTATTTATATCATTCCTATTGGTTATCGTTTTTTGGGGCGCTTTCGAGCAAGCAGGTGGTTTGATGAACATTTACGCCAAGGAAAAAACCAATCGTATGCTTATGGGAATGGAGATTCCTGCTTCTTGGTTCCAGAGTCTTAATGCCATGTTTATCATTTTCCTGGGAACAAGTGTTGCCGCGTATTGGGCAAATCGAAAACTAAAAGGAAAGGTTTCTACTTCTCTTTTCAAAATGATCATAGGACTAATTATTATGGGAACAGGGTTTTTCTTTATGTCTGCGGCTTCTGCACAGCATGAGAGTTCAGGTTCTTCCGCTATGTACTGGCTGGTCTTGGCCTATCTTTTCCATACAGTGGGTGAATTGTGCATTAGTCCTGTGGCGCTATCATACATTACCAAATTGGCTCCTCTTAAGTATGGATCAATCATGATGGGAGTTTATTTTGCGATGACTGGATTTGGAAATAAACTTGCAGGATTACTCGGTGAGTCTGCAGAGAAATTAGGTGAATTTACCATATTCACGGGAATTGCTGTATTCTGTGTTGCATTCGGTTTATTGGTTTTGGTTTTCAGAAAAAAATTGGAAACACTCACACATGGGGTCGAAGATGTTGAAATTGACTACACCAAGGCCACAAATGAGACAGAGGGATTCGAATTAGCAAACGATTAAGCAACAAAAGATGAGCATAGTAGAAGCAAGAGAAGACTTTTTTAAGTCCAAGGTTTTGGGACATCCTTCCGGATTGTTCGTATTATTTTTCACGGAGATGTGGGAACGTTTTTCCTATTATGGAATGCGTGCGATATTGGTTATATTTTTAACTGGTTTAGTCACAGGAGAGAACCCTGGCTGGGGTTGGGAAACCGCGGCAGCCACTTCCTTATTGGGAACGTATGCCATGTTTGTATATCTCACACCCATCGTTGGTGGATGGCTTGCGGACAATAAAATCGGCTACAGAATGGCTGTAGTTTTAGGAGCCTTATTAATGACGATAGGTCATGCTTCAATGGCGGTCGAAACTCCCCTTTTCTTATACATCGGAATTACTTTCCTGATTCTTGGAAATGGTTTGTTTAAGCCGAATATTACTTCGATCATATCCAAAATGTATGAAGGTAAGGATGAGAAGAAAGATGGAGCCTATAATATTTTCTATATGGGTGTTAATGCCGGTGCATTTTTGGGTATAATGCTTTGTGGATGGGTAGGGGAAAATGTAGGATGGAGTTACGGTTTTGGATTGGCTGGTATTTTTATGCTATTGGGAATGCTACAGTTTTATTATGCTCAACCTTTGTTTGGATCAATAGGAGAAAAACCGAAGAATCAAGAGAAAGACATGATCGACACATTAGTCGAAAATGACGATTCCAGCGAATCATCTAGTGGTGAAAAACTAAATAAGTTCTTAGTGATTGATTACGTGCTTATCGGAGTTTTTATTCTTTCAGCACTTATTTTTATAATCAATGATCCACTCAGCAAAATTGGAGGAATAACTACACTTAGTTTTGACGTTGCTGGATTGTCAGATTCTTTATTTTTTGCCCTGTTAGCAGCCATTTCGTTTGTTTTATTGCTTGCAGTAAGAATTCCTCGGTATACGCCTATTGTAAGGGATAGAATGATTGCGTTCTCAATCTTTTGTATTTTCACTATTTTCTTCTGGGCCGCGTTTGAACAGGCAGCAGGATCTTTGCCAATTTATACCAGAGATTTTACAGATAGAGTATTAGTAGGAAATGCAGCTACTATATTTAAAATCATAGATTTGATTGTAACGGTTGTACCTATAGGAATTATAACCTTTGTTTTATTCCGATTATTCAAAACGACATGGAGTAGGATAAGCACTTCAAATATTATCTTGGGAACCAGTTTTGTAATTGTATGGGCCTTGGTTCTTTACAAGCTTTACATCAATTTTAGCGTAGAAGCTAAAGAGGTAGAAATCACATGGTTTGCAATATTAAACTCTTTATATATCATCATTTTTGCACCACTATTCACAAAATGGTGGGATAGCAAGTACAATCCACCTGCTGCTTTTAAGTATGGTTTGGGATTGATTATAATGGCAATCGGTTTTGGTCTTTTGGCTTTTGCCACTAGAAATGTTCCTGAAGGTGCAGAGACTGCCAAATTGGGAATGATCTGGTTGGTTTTAGCCTATTTATTCCATACCCTTGGAGAACTATGTCTATCGCCAATGGGCTTGTCGTATCTTAGCAAACTGGTACCTGCCAGGATGGTAGCATTCATGTTTGGAGTGTACTATTTAGCTATTGCAATAGGAAACAAGATGGCACATTATGTTGGAGGAGATATTGAGAAAATTTCTCAGGAAAGCGGTTTGTCCTATTTCTTCCTGATATTTACTATAGTACCTATCGTTTTAGGGCTTATTTCTTTTGCTTTACACCCATTAATCAAAAAATTAATGCACGGCATCCGCTAAGAATAAATTTTCTACTGACATCAAAACAGTATGAAAAACCGAGCCCTCTGTCTTTGGATGGAGGGTTTTTTTAGTTTAAAGATTTGAGAGATTGAAGAGATTTGAAGGAAAAGAGATTGTCCTTTCAAGCGAAGCCGAGAGATTGAAGAGAATTCTTCGCGAAACCTATCAAATTCCACTTTAAGACATTTAAACAAATAAGAGTAATTAGGATTTTTTGCTCAATCGCGGAACCGCACAATCGCCTAAATTTGAAAAATCTCCAAGCATTATCTCTTGAGTTTTAGAATTTTCACAATTCAAAATCAACTATCCAACTTCAAAAATCCA
>JBCCVV010000251.1:0-9744 GCA_039194925.1 Bacteroidota bacterium | reverse complement strand
CCTAAATCAAAATAAGATTCAACATTATCATTTATTATTTGATCCGTAACTTTTGTTGCTAATCTCGAAATTGCGAATCCGACCAATCGACAGGAATTTTCAACCTCTGTATCAAGCAGTTATAAATCATTTTAACATACGTAGTAATTTCACTTTAGAGTATTAACAATTTCGCCAACCAGGATGTTGACATTTAACTGCAAAAGACGTCAAGAATTCGCCTAAACCACCAATGATATGGTCTGTATTCCTGGAAAAGATGCAAACTTTGCTTCATCTATAGCGTCCCATCCGGTTAAAATTATAATGCATCCAAGTATGGTCAAATCACTTCAATGATAATCTCTTTACGAATAAAATGTGATGTCGATTGCATTCTTTGCATTCAAAACATCGAAGCAAAGGGCTGTTAAAGGTTTTGATAAACCCTATTTTTCAATTCCGGATTCTTATTGCTCTTTTTCCATTGCATCATCAGTTGCACTACCCCACTATAGCTTGCTATTCCTCCTTTTACACCATGACTTTTAAGATAGCTGTTATAAACTGCATCTCTAACCTTGGGCATTATATCCGGATACTTATCCATTTCATCCAAAATGGCTATGAGATCGGTTCTTACATTCTGATCCATTTGTTTCACCAATTTAGAATACAAGGAAGGAGCACTTCTTCGCAAATTCCCCACCATATATCTCCACAAACTCATCACCGCAGAGTATTGCATCATATTATTTGAGGACTCCATACAGGCCAACACTCCCGTAAAATTGCAGGTCCCTTCATCGGCTAACCCGTATCCATGACTCATTTCGTGTGCCATAATAAATGGGTACTGAATTGGATGAAGCCCCGCATCAATATGACCTTCGAATACAAAAGGTATGTAGACACCAGCAGTTGAAATTCGTAGCAAAATCCCCTTTGGATAAAGCTTTCGTACTCTCACTTTTCCAATGGTAGGTATATCCCACGAGGACAGGACTGATTCCAGGCTTTTTCGAATTTCCTTTTCCATGTTATCCGGCAAATGATCAAAACCCAACGGTAATGTATCTTTAGAAATAGAAGTTCTGAGGTCGGCTAGTTTATTCATGAAATACAAGGACTCGTTGTACAACTCCAAGGTATCGGCACCAACTTCTGGAAAGTCCAGTTTATCCGCAATGTATTGTTGCTGATAATTAAATCCCCACAAAAAATAGAAAAAGAAGATCACAGCACCGACAAAAGATAGAAGTGGTAAAACAATACTCTTAATCTTTGTCTGCCAGGTTTTGGCCTTTCGAAAACCCTTGAATTTCAAAAAGATATAAATCAACTGAACTAAGCCCAAAAATAAAATATAAACCATCGGGATCGGCATCCATCCTAATGTGTAATCGTAAATTGTACGTAGAATTTGAAAGACCCCTTTAAAGTAAAAAGCCTCATAAAACGCTGGAAAAAGACCAAACAGCCAATTCAAGAAAAAGGCGATTAAGCCCAAAACGATCCAAATGTATTCTTTAATTCTCAAGGAAGATTATTTTACTTAGAATAGACACCTCTACCTTACAGATTATTAAGCGATAAGATTGAAGAGATAATATTCGGAATAATGAAGTGATTCAATCTTTTCCATCGCAAATCAACGAATATATTTTAACTGCTTAAAAATACTACAATGTTCTGCTAAAATGGTTCAATTCAAACTTTTACCACATCAATTGAAAACGATGTCAACTCGCGTAAAATTATTCAAACAATCCGGAAAGACCGATTACTAATCCACGATTCATTAATCCTTCATCTCCAAATGACCATACATAATCCAATCGAAACAAGCTAAAACTACCAATCTTAATGTCTTTAATGCCCGCTGACACTTCGTAGTAGTTCGATGCATCGCTTCTTACCAAGGCGCTTCCTCCAATCACCGTTTCCCAACCCAATTTATTGGCCAAGGGTAATAAATCCATGAGATACCCGTCCAGGTGATGTTCATAAAACCCTAACACATAATCGTTTGTAGTGCCGTATGCATAATGCGGCATCATTTTGAATCCACGCATATATCTACTTCGCACGGCAACACGGGTAGTATTTGTCAAGAAATGATGAAAATCCATGAATTGCACCTCATCTCGATTTAAGAATGTGCTTGCTTCAATGTTGAATTTACCAAAACCCAGGAGATTGTAATTGACGTAATTTTTGGTAATCCGCAACGTCAGACGGTCATAATCCGTATCCGCTAGGGTTAATCCTTTTCGATAATAAAGCCATATATCAGGCCATTTGCTGGCCATTCGCTCTCTAAATTTTGGAAATGAAGCGTATTTCTGTCCTATGCGAAATCGAATATCCAATCTGAATTGTAAATCGTTATTCGGTTCGAAAAAATCTTCAGGTCCGGCCGGATTGAGTGGATTATTCAAGGCATACGTTCTTTCCCGTTGTCGGAAACTGTACTCCGTATTATTCGACAGTGGTGATCTTCGCGAATAGGTCAGTCCTGTCCTAACATAAATACCGTTGGCGACCTCTCTTCGAAACTGAAATCCTGCATATTGCTTTCTAAAATAACGTCCAAGATTCTCCTTATACATCAGTGACATCCAGCTTTCAATCATAGAAAACACTGGTCCTCTTTCATCAAATTGTCGATAAGTATCTCCAAAATTAAGGGACCAATTTTCCCAAAACTTGCGATTTGTCCGCAACGATATCGATGTTTCAAATCTCAATCTTTTATCCGCAAATCCGTACCCAATATTAGTATTGATGTTAAGTCTTCTATTCTCCAAGCTGTCCAACTTCACAATATCAAAACCCGTTTGGATGGCATGACCGGTCACCGGATTGAATTGATATGTACTCAAGGGTGAGTTATAACTGATGTATGTCTTTTTATACGAATTCGCATAGCTATATCCGAAAAGAATATCTCCAAAAGCGAACTTGTTATTGACTCGATCTACAGAGTCTTTGTACTCCTTGGTCGCCCATAATTTTTTAAGTGAATCTTTTCGAATATAATTCTCACGTTCCTCTTGGGTCAATTTTACCGGTCGTACGGAAGTCCAAAAAGACGAATCTGTTTTGATAGCGCTCTCATCCATTCGAAATTGCTCATTATCAAAAAATGATTCATCAAAATCAGGGTTCAAATTATAATCGGAAAATACATAGGTAAATCCTCCCCCTATTTTAAATCCAAGTGCTCCTAATTTGAAATCCATGGTCTGAGAAAAAACCATCCAGTTATCATCCTCAACGGGCAAATGCAATTGACGCATTCGGATCGTATCAAAAAATGGCTCCTTAATCGCTTTTCCGGTAAACCCCAAATCCAATTCTTTCACGTTCCATTTATCCTCAATGATGTAGATCTCACCAAAAAGCGTTGGCCGTACCGATGATTTGGGAATTACCTGGATACGATTGATCAATCGCCCCTTATCGTCAAATCGAGTATCCAACAGCTTGTATCTGTAATAGGTAAGTGCATTATCCGCTATGGGACTGATCATCGAACGTCCGAATTCATAGTACTCTTCATAAATATCAAAATTGGCTCCAACAAATCGATTAAAATTGTACGAACCATCGTCTTCAGCAACAATGGATGAATACATGTTTTCCTTAACCAAGTCAGGCTGATGAAAATAAACTTTGGATTGAGATTCAGCCAGATAGACGATGCCTTGTCCTGTGGTATCCAGCATGCCATCCAAAGTCCCCACCTCCTTTCCAAAAATCTTTTTAGGCGTCCTTAGCATTTTCACAACGCCTTTCACATAAATATCCGCAGAGTACTTCTCTACCCTGCTTTTGTGTTCTTCTCTATGTTCTATAGCTTTTCGAATGACACGATAAGCAGGATCTTCGGCATCTGCTGCGATCACCACTTCCTCTACTTCTATCGACTCCTCACTCAAGGTCACGTCCAGCTTTATTGAATCCTTGAGATTTACCAATTCTTTATGCTCCGCAAATCCAATGAATTTAAAAACGATAATGTGTTCACCCTGTTCCAACTCCAGGCTATACCCTCCATCCAAATTACTTACCGTTCCTTTAGATGTTCCTTCCTTGTAAATGGTAACAAATGGCAAGGCCTCTCCCTTGGCGTCATAAACGGTCCCGGAAATCTGAGCGTGAGCATCAAAAACAAAAAACAAAAGAAATATTAACCAACCAAAACTTAATTTATCTTGCATGTATTCTCAATCTTTTATTAATGGTTCTCATGATAGACAAGAAATTTGCAATCGCTACTAGGAATGATCTCGATGCTATAACAAATCTATTCAAAATTACCATCGAAAACACAGCCCGTAAAGATTATTCGCCACAAGAAATAACATCTTGGGCAGAAGGAGCGAAATATACAGATAATTGGCTCAAAAGAATCGACACACATTATTATTTATTGGTTAAAGTGAAGGATAAGTTGATAGGAATGGCATCCCTCGACAAGTACGGATATCTTGATGTAATTTACGTCCATCCTGATTATCAGGGACACGGTATTGCATCAACGTTGTTATACAAGATGGAAGAAAAGGCTAAAGCGGACGGACATGAGCGAATCACAAGTGACGTAAGCATAACGGCTAAGCCATTTTTTCTTCACAAGGGATATTCGGTGATTAGGCCCCAGCTTGTTTTATGTCGGGGTATAGTGCTTAGAAATTATCATGTTTATAAAACACTGCGTAAATAAAGAGATGAATCTTCAACCTGATAATCAAGCACTTACAAATCATTTTAACATACATTCTTAAACGACTTCTTTGTTTAAAAAGTGAATGACGAGGTACAACTTTTCACTTCCGTAGAGCTGAAGTGATGCAATGTCAATTGATTAATTTCAAAAAAGTTGTTAACAGGTCTTAATCTTGCCCTAATTCTAAAAAGATTTGGTATTTTTAATAACACAAGGAAGTTAAAGATCACTAATAAAGAAGTTGTCTAAAAATTCTGACCCTAGCCAAGCCAAAAAGCTTGTGTTTATTGACAAAGCTAATATTTCATTTCATTGCAAAAGCCATGAAATGAATGAACGATCGAAGAAATTCGGCAGAGTTGATTTAGCGAATATGCCGAAAGCATGCCTTTCGGCTTCTCTAGTCTCAACGGACACAATATTTTTGGTGATAGGCAATAAGCGGATTTTCAGACAAAAAAATTAATCTCCTTTTCGTTTACAATTAGACTGTGATCGCAACTTGGATCAGCAAGAGCATGTTCCCAGTTGTTTTCACCCAATAAAGAAATCCATGGCAAGGACAATATTTTTTATATTATTTATCATATCATTTTTTATTGGGTGCAAGTCTGATCAAAAAACCAGTACTGAAAAAGGCTATTTACGATGGGTAGGTGATATTAACTTTGACTCTTCTTTGGATGACACTGAATTTACGATTTGCAACAGTCAAGATAGTATAATACAATATTTTTCTACGAGAAAAGGTGCTCAATATGTGGGCGAAAAGTCCTCTGTTATCCAGCATTTTAAAACGAACTATGAACCGATCAAGGGTAAAAATCAAAATGGTCTCATCAGAATACGATTTATTGTCAATTGCGAAGGCCGCGCTGGAAGGTTTCGTGTCTTGCAGGCGGATGCAAACTTCAAAGAAACTAAGTTCGACGACAAAATTACTACTCAGCTTTTGGATCTTACCAAGGCAATAGAGGAATGGGTAGTTCTCCACCACGACGATAAAGTCTTTGATTATTACTACTACCTCATCTTCAAAATTGTCGATGGTCAAATAACAGAAATATTGCCATAATGAAAATATTAATTCGACTTCTATTTTTATTGCCCTTTACATCAGTCTACTCACAACCCAATTGTGAGGCGTTTCGGTATTATTATAAAGACACCATAAAGTATGAGGCTTGTAAAAAAGCAGAGGAGATAAATGGATTGTATCAATTCAGTAAAGAATATCAACAAATCCTGGATGAATCCATAAAAATTGATTCAACGTTTGCATATGCTTACCGAAAAAAGTCTGTTGCTTATTTAAAAAGTGGAGATTTCATTACCTGGAAAAAGTTGATGGATAATGCGGTAAAATACAACCCACAAGATAATCTAGACTACCGGGGATTGATGCGATACCGATGTTTTAGAGATTATCGAGGTGCAATCGAAGATTTTGAAAAATTAAAGGAATTAGGGTTTCGCACGGATCATTTGGGACTGGCAAAAGCACTTTGCTACAAAATGCTTGGAGAAAGAGAAAAAGCCATTGAGATATTGGAACCACATATGAAGGAAGAAGATTTTCAAGCAGGGCTTTATGACTACTTGCACTTAGGTGTCTTGTATCTGGAACAAAAGGAATATGAAAAGGCTATTGAATCCTTTAAAAGTCAAAGTGAAGAGAATGAACTTGCCGAGAATCAATATTACCTCGCCCTGGCCTACAAGGCACTTGAGCAGCTAACAGCGTATAAAAATCATTTGGAGCAAGCAAAAAAACTTTATATCGAAGAAAGAAGAATGTTTCAAATGTATATCGACCCTATCGATAAAATTTATTTGCAAGACATTGAGGCTGAACTAAAAAAGGCATTGCATGGATCTGGTTGAATCACTGTTGCCGTAATATTTGATTCAACTGGTAGAAAATTCGTTCTATCAAACGCAAATCTTCGGTAACGATCTCTGCCATACCCGGCATTTCCTGTTTGAATTCAATCTTTTTATCAAATGTGGTTACCAATTCATTTGGGATACTAACATCAAGAAGATACATGCCTTCATTATTAGGTATTAATGAAATCTCCTTAATCTTGCCAATGATTATTCCAAATTCGCTAGACGGATAACTGCTCAATCGAATATTCACTCGCTGTCCAATTTCAATCTTACCTGAATTACTTGCAGGCACCTGAACCTTGCAGATATAATTCAAATAATCATCCGGTATAATCGTAAATACCAGATCTCCCAGATTAATAGCTTGATTTTTATTCCACACATTCATAAATGAAACCTTGCCATTTATTTTTGAGGTGAATAGAAAGCGTTGTTCCCAGGCATTAATAGCCTCTTTCAATTCATCCAAAGATTGAATTACCGATTTGAGCAAGCTAATTTCAACTCTGTTATTTTCTATCTCAGATTGATTTCTAATATTGCTGGTATTATTGATATTTTCTTCCAATTGCGAGATACTGTTATTCATATTTTTGAATTCTCGCTCAGCACGCAGATAGTCCAACTTTGTTTGTTCATATTCTTGAGCAGATATGGCTCCACTTTCCAATAAGGACTCCATCCTCTCCAAGTTTGACTTTCGAAATGTTAGTTCTTGTGCGTTGATTTCTTTTTGATCCTTCAGCGACTTCAACCTAAATTTCAATTGCGACAATTGCTGAGAAAAATTCAAGTCATTACTCTTAAATGAATTGGAGTTTTTGTTCAGTATATATTGGATATAGCTATTTTCGAACAAGGAAAAATGGGATTCGATTTCTCCTAAAAAGAGCATGGGCAACTCATCCAAGTCAAACGAAACTTCATTTTCGCTAATTTCTATTTTATTGATAAATGATTTTAAAACCATTACGTCTTTATAGTTGGCCGAATTCTCGATAAGTGCCAAATGAGTATTTTCGGTTACTTGGGATTGATTGGTGACGAAAATGCTATCGATCTTTCCCATCACTCTGGAATATTCTTTTTGAGGAGGGTTCAACGTAGTTAAAACAGCCTGTCCCGCAACAATATCAGGATACTTTATCACCCATGCCAAAAAGAAAATAATCGAAAAAAAGAAAAGCAAAATGGTATTTCCCCATCTAAAAATAGATTTAGGCGGGTCCGAAAGAATATCCTTGACTTCTTCGCTATAAATTCTGACGTTATCTTCAAATTCTTCTGCCATCTCTAATTTCCGAGTTCCAGCTGATTTTTCACCAAATTATAATATATTCCTTTTTTTGCGGTAAGCTGTTCGTGGTTTCCTTCTTCCACTAATTCACCATCTTCCAAAACCAAAATAGAATCTGCATTTTTTACAGTACTCAATCTATGAGCAATAACGATGGATGTTCTATCTTTGATAAATTCATTCAGGTTTTCCATGATCACCTTTTCGTTTTTTGCATCCAACGCACTTGTGGCTTCATCAAAAAAGATAAATTCCGGATTTTTATATACGGCACGGGCAATCATTATCCGTTGCTCCTGTCCTCCGCTTAAACTCACTCCTGAACTCCCAAGTTCCGTATTGTATTTATTTGGCAAACGATCTACAAAAGCCTCGCTATTTGAAATTCGCAACGCCATTCCGAGACGTTCTCTATCTACCATTTCATTCTGTTCGGATTCGGCTATATTCCCGGTTATGGTATCGTTGAAGATAAACTTATCCTGCAAGACAGCACCACAATTCTGACGCCAAAAATCATTATTGATACTGGACAAATTGGTATTTCCAATATGGATGTCTCCCTTTGTGGGGTTGCAAAATTTCAAAAGCAATTTCAAGAGGGTTGTCTTTCCACTACCGCTTGCCCCCACTATGGCCGTAGTTTTTCCTTCTTTAAAGGTGCAGCTCAGATTTTTTAAAACAAAAGGTGATGATTTACCGCCATATTGAAACCAAAGATTGGAGATTTTTATATCCTTTTTCTCAGGCAGTTCGCTTATTTTATTCTCTTTTGCGTTGTCTTCGTCTTCTTTGTTATGAACTTGCATAAGTCGCTCCAGACTTATCTTTGCATCTTGCCATGTCTGTAAAAACCCAATAAAATTACTCAACGGCAAATTCAATTGACCTACTATATATTGTATAGAGAGCATCATACCCAGGGTAATGTTTCCTTCCACTACAGCGGTAGCCGACAAAAAAGTGATGAGTATATTTTTTAATTCATTTATAAAACCCGACCCAATCGTTTGATACTGAGAAATGGTGAGTGTGCTCAATGATGTCTTGAACAATTTTATTTGAATTTGTTCCCACTTCCATCGGTTTTTCCTTTGCGAATTATTCGTCTTGATTTCTGCTACTCCATCAATAATTTGAACTAGAGAAGTCTGACTTTGCGACAATTCATCAAATCTTTTGAAGTCCAGTGCTGCCCTTTTTTTGAGGAAAAACAAGGTCCAGATCACATACGCGGTGGCCCCCACTAAAAATACCAGGAAGATGGTCATATTATAAAAGGCCAAAACAAGATTGAAAACAATAAACAAGATGGCCGAATAAATCATATTAAAGGAAGAAGAAGAAATAAACGTCTCGATTCTTCGATGATCTGCAATTCTTTGAAGGTGTTCTCCGGTATTTCTGGTTTCAAAGTATGAAATGGGAAGCTTTAGCATTTTATAGAGAAAGTCAGAAACCATCTTTATATTGAACCGGCTTGTAATATGGATTACCAACCATTCTCTGAATATCTGCACCAAGGTTTGAGATATAAACAGGACCAATTGGGCTAGCAAAATCAAATAGATGAAAGAAATGTTCTGATTATTGACACCATAATCTACGATAGATTGCAAGAAAAAAGGCAGTGCAAACTGAATTACGGTTCCAATAAATAATCCAATAAAAAGTTGATTTATCAACTTTCTATACGGCTTTATATACGGCAGAAGAAAAGAAAACCCTTGTTTCTGACCGTCATTTTCTTCTAATTCATAGAATTTGGTGTTGGGCTCTAATAACAACGCATATCCGGTATCATCTCCAAGGTCTGTCCAATGTCTAAAAAAGTCATCAT
>JBCCVV010000250.1:0-9750 GCA_039194925.1 Bacteroidota bacterium | reverse complement strand
ATGAGAAAAAATATTTTTAAAATTTTCATTCTTTTTTTCACCCTTTCCACAGGTATGGGAACAGGTGTAAATGCACAGAATTATTTCAGTAAGCCAGAAGCCAAACAAAATCTGGTAGATGCTGCGAAATATTTGAATTCAACCTTGGATCACCTGGAAGAAAACGATCCAGCTATGTACAAAGTGAGCAAGGAGAAATTGAGATTCATAAAAAATATGCTCGAAGGATTGAAATCAAGTAATACAGTGAAGGAGGCAGCGGATAAATATCTGCCAAAGAATGAATTAAATGTATTTCAACCTCCGGTTCGATTTATCGATACCAGTTTTGCGAATAAGACCCCTAATGAATACATCAGATCAGAAATTTTATTTCTCATATCCTATTAATCTAACTCATAAAAATTAATCCGACAACCGAAAAAGTCTAATTATGAAAAATGTCGAACAAACTTTTTTTACGGTAATCAACAAAGCTGCTAAGGCCTTGATGGTTGCATTGCTGTGCATTATAAGTAGTAATGCATATGCAGACATTATAAACCCTAATGCATCGCTTAGTGGTGGGTACTATACGGATGCAACATCTACTATCATAGTGGATGTATCTTTTGATTCAAATACCGGGGAATATGCCGATTTTATTGAGGTAAGATTGGTGGGGCCTATAGCCGGACTAGATTTGGCACACGGTTCTCCTACACCTTCGCCATATAACGGTTGTGGAGGAAATAAAGGAAATGAAATGGATGCTACCGGACCAGGATGGGGTACTCCAATGTTTATAAATGGAAATAGTCAATGTGGTGCTTTCGAATCGGGAGTTGTTCATAGGTTTGGAATTGACATTATTGCCGATTCCAATGTTTCTGGTTCATTTGGTATTGAAGTACGAATAGTAGGTGACGGAAATGGTGAAACAGGTGCTTCCGAACAAATCGTTTCGTTGACCGTGAATCAAATCACTTGTATGATCATGTGTCCGGATGATATCAACTTAACCGCACCAAGTAATTCATGTGAGACTATGGTCAACATAGCTTCTCCAGTCTTGACAGGGATGTGTTCGGCGACTCCTCCAGGGGTAAGCGGTTTTTTCCCAGTTGGTACATCCGAGGTTGTTTATCAGGCTACGGATGATAATGGAGTCGAGATTTCTTGTGTTACCCTTGTGACTATTGTAGATGATGAAGATCCAACTTTTTCTGGAGGTAATAACATAGTACAAGACCTTGCGGCAGGTGAGTGTGGATATGTAATTCCAGAAACTCATTTTGCCATCAACGAAAATTGCATTGATCCGGATATAAGTATTACCCAAAACGATGATTTGGGAACGTTTGAAGAAGCAATTGAGGCCTGCCCGGGAGGACCTACCAGCTATTTAAGGGTTTTTAATGCCGATGATTATGGCATCAATACCGAACTGAATATAGAAGAAGTGACTTTTGGTGTTGCAGAAGCATTTGGGGATCCCTTGGTTACCGTTAATATTTATGTTTTGGAAGGCAGTTTGGTCTATTCAAACATGGAATTAATAGCTTCCGGCTCAGCTGTAGTACCTGACCTGCAAAATAATCTTTATTCGATACCGGTACCCGCATTAGTTGAGGCTGGACAGACCTTTGTGGTCGAAGTTGTGGTACCCGGTTCACTTTTTAATGGTGTGATCGTAGCCATGAATAACAATGGTCAATCAGAACCTTCCTATATCGCATCTGATTTTTGCGGAGGATCGGAACCCGCACCAATGTCTGATTTTGGCTTTGGTGATTATGGTATTCTCATGGTGGTAGATGGTTTTCAGAGCAGTTATATCGTACAACCTGTGGGAGATTCTCCCGCTCTTGGTGAGGAGGTTCCAATTGGTGTAAATCAAGTGGAATATGAAGTCATAGATGCGAGTGGAAATAGCACAGCCATTAATTTTACGGTTACTGTAAATGGCTTTGATGATTTTATTACAGCCATCGTTTGTAATGATGAAGTACAAGTTTCCCTGGATGAAGAATGTATGGAAATCGTTACTGCCGATATGATACTTGAAGGAGGACCATATGCTTGTTTTGATGAATATACGGTTGAGATTGAGGACAATCAGGGCAATTCCTATGGAAATGTGGTAACAGGAGATAACATTGGTCAGGAATTAATAGTACGAGTGACTGATCCAAACAATAATTCTTGCTGGGGCGAGTTGGTTGTAGAAGACAAGGCACCGGTTTTCCTGGATTGTATTGAAGTGGTAACAACTTGCTTTGGAGAGACATTCCCTGGAGCACCAATAGCAGAAAGAGTAACTTTCCCGGCTTCAATTACCACATCTAATGGTTCAATCAGTAGTGGAGCGCCAAGTACGAATATGTATACTTTCCCCGTGACAGGGTTGGTGAAAGCAACCATCACAAACATAGGAGTGCGCGTTAATATTGAACACGATTCAATTTTTGAATTGAATGCTTCATTGATGGCACCGGATGGAACTACTGTGGCATTGTTTAGTCAGCCTGGCCAGGGATGTACTGTGCCAAATTTACAGATAACACTAGATGACAGTGCTTTCAATACCAATGCGGATTTACTTACAGCATGTGGAGATATGGCACCCGCAATCAGCGGAATGTATCAGCCAAATCAAATGTTGAGCATTTTCGATGGGCAAGATCCGAATGGTGATTGGACATTGATAATTTCGGATATCGTCGCTGGGACTGGTGGTAACGTATTAGGAGCAGAGTTGGTAATCTCTCAAACCGGTGGAGTTGTGACTTTCCCTACGGAGAATGATGTGATTGCCCAGACTGAAAGTGATAATGTATTTACAGTATTAGGAATTGATGGCTGCGGACCTGCGACGTTATCTTACAATGATGATGAAATTGAGCAAGATTGTTCTAGTCCATATTCAAATGTTATTCGAAGAACATGGGCAGCCGTAGACGCAAGTGGCAATGAAAGTGCAAACTGTATCCAGACCATCTATATTTATAGGAATGGATTGGCGACGTTGATGTTCCCACCAAATTATGACGACCTGCAAGAACCATCGTTGTCTTGTACCGATTATGCCGATGAGGCACCACCAACTTCGGTGACCGGTGTGCCTTCAGGTGATCTTTGTGACAATGTTCAGATTTTTCCTTATACCGATACCAGAATCGACATTTGTGAAGGTTCGTACAAGTTGATCAGACATTTCGAATTACTCGAATGGTGTTCAGGCGAGGTTGTGGAACACAATCAGATCATCAAAGTCTTGGATAAAGAAGGGCCGGAATTGGAAGAAATAGAAGACATCACGATTTCTGCTGGTGAATACGATTGTACTGCAGATTACTTAACACCGCCTCCAACGGTTATTTTTGATTGTTCTTCAGAATTTACCTATGAATTGAGCTATTTGGTGGCGTATAATGAGGGTGAACCTCCAACCGATGAGCCCTACTATGATGATAATGTGTCTCAAACTACTTCCGGTAATTTCTTGATTGAAGATTTACCATTCAACCGAATTTGGGTGAGATGGAGAGTGTTTGATCAATGTGACAACTATACCGACGAATACTTCACGATAACAGTAAACGATCAAGTAAATCCCATTGCGGTTTGTGATGAATTTACGGTGGTTTCCATTGGTTCAGACGGATATATAGAAGTATATGCAACTACATTTGATGATGGAAGTTTGGACAATTGTGGTATCGTAGATATGCAAGTGCGAAAGATGACAGACGCATGTAATTTGGGAGGCACTGTATTTGATGAAAAAGTAACTTTCTGTTGTGAAGAAGTAGGGGAGACGATTATGGTAGCATTTGAGGTGACAGATATAGCCGGAAACAAAAATACTTGTATGGTGGAGGTCGAAGTTCAGGATAAGTTGCCTCCGTATATTACACTATGTCCGCCGGATATCACATTGGATTGTCAGGCAGATTATGAAGATTTATCAATGACTGGTGAGCCAGAGTATATTGATAATTGTGAAGTCGTTTCTGTAACATTTGTAGACGATGCAGACATTGACAACTGTGGAGAAGGTTTGGTAAGAAGAACATGGACTGTTGAGGATAGAGAGGGTTTCAAAGGCACCTGTGTGCAAGAGATCACGCTTGAGGATGACGATCCATTTGCAGAAAATGATATCATCTGGCCTCTGGATTATGACGCAACCACTTGTGATACAGACCTTCAACCGGAGAATCTGGGAGTGCAATATGCCTATCCAAGATACGATGATGATAATTGCAGTCTTGTGGCTACCACCTGGAAGGACAAAGTATTTACCTTTGTAGATGGAGCATGTGAAAAAATCTTAAGAGAGTGGACGCTTATTGATTGGTGTACCTATGATGAAAATAATCCTACGGTTGGACAGGGGCTGTACAAACACCTGCAAGTCATTAAGTTATTGAATCAAGAAGCTCCAGAATTTACAAATTGTGAAGATCAAGTAGCTCTAACGTATGGAGAGTGTGAAGGTAATGTAGAGTTCACAATAGAGGCTACTGACGATTGTACTCCATCAGAGGACATCCTTTACATCTATCAAATTGATTTGTTTAGTGATGGATTGGATATTTTGGACTTCAATTTGAATGCGACATCGGCAACCATCAACGAAGTTTTGCCAATTGGAGAACATACAGTCAATTGGACGGCAGAAGATAAGTGTGGTAATTATTCTTATTGTGAGATGACGATTTCGGTAAAAGATGGTAAGCAACCTTCGCCTTACTGCTTAAGTTCAATCACTACCGTTGTTATGAATAATTCCGGTACAATTGATATTTGGGCGAATGAATACAATTATGGAAGTTATGACAATTGTACTGCACAAGAAGACTTGATTTACTCTTTCTCTCAGGATATCAATAACACAAGCATGACTTTGACATGTGATCACCTTCCGGATGGTGAAGAAGAAGAGATCCAGATAGAAATATGGGTTACTGATGAAGCTGGAAATCAAGATTTTTGTTCCGTGTCATTGATCCTGCAAGATAGTCAGGATGATGTCTGTGAAGGATTGGTTGGAGACTTTGCCACTATTAGCGGTAGCATAGCTACGGAGGATTTCAAATTGCTGGAGGATGCTCAAGTATCTGCATACAGCTACACTTCGGAAGTAAATCGACAGGCTATGACTAGCAGTCAAGGCGAGTATTTTGCTACTCAATTGCCATTAGGAGGTGATTATCGAGTGAAAGCCAATAAGAATGATGATGTCAGAAATGGAGTGTCGACATTGGATTTGGTATTGGTGCAAAGACATATTTTGGATCTTCAGGAATTGGATAGTCCATACAAGATCATTGCCTCCGATGTAACAAATGATGGGTATGTAAAATCAACAGACCTCCTAGCCATGAGAAAACTGATCTTGGGTATCTCTAATGAATTCCCGAATGGTCAAGAATCCTGGAGATTTATTCCAAAAGGTACAACATTCCCCGATGTGAAAAATCCTTTCCCATTTGTTGAGGAAATAAACATTGGACCATTAAGTCACTCAAGTTCAGGAAATGATTTTATTGCCGTGAAAATTGGAGATATTGATGGCAACGCTACCACTAGCCTTAAAGCTAAAAATGCAAGCACTACAAGATCTGCGAAAGCAGTAACATTTGAAGTGGAAAATGCGAAGGTAAATGAAGGAGATCGAGTATACATTCCGGTCTATGCAAGTGGCATAAGAGACATGGTTGGATATCAGTTTACACTAAATACCTATGGTGGTGAATTTGCAGGTGTAGAGTCTAATCAATTAGACGTATCCGACGACAACGTGGGTATTCACGAAGCGTTTGTAACCATGTCATGGAGTACGATAGATGAAATTGTAATCAATTCTGAAGAGCCATTATTCACCTTAGTGATTGATGCGTTCGAAGAGGTAAACATCAGTGAAATGTTATCCATCAATTCGAATGTAACTTCTGCCGAAGCATATGATACTAATTTAGAAACCTATGCGATTGAATTTACTACACGATCAAGTGGTATTGAGGAAGGAACATTTGCGGTCTATCAGAATCGACCGAATCCATTTATGGAAAGTACGAATATAAGTTTCTTCTTGCCGGAAGCAATGGACGTAGAATTGACAATCACCGATGTGACTGGTAGACTACTTATGAAAAACACGAGTACATATGCTGCCGGAAAACAAACAATTGAAGTTAAAAACAGTGATTTAGGAGCAACCGGAGTTCTGTACTATACGATTAAGGCTGGAGAATATACTGCCACTAAGAAAATGATTAGTGTTAGGTAAGACGACAGATTTTTTATGATTAGATGAGGGCCCTTCTGCTATAAAGTGGAGGGGCTTTTTTACTTACTGCGCTGGGATAGTTCATTTAAGTGTGTCTTTTACTAATTAATATACTTCCTTCAGGTTGTTTGTTTACAAATATATTCCGCCCATTCCTTTTCTCTTAGATTTTACAGAAAAGTGCAGATTAACAAATAAACCTCATAAAGCCCAAGAACATGTCAGTCGCACTTCACCTGATATCAGTTCGTTACACTCACTCTGCCACTAATCTTCTTTGCCATTAAAAAAGTAAGCAACTGTGTTACCAAATTAAATCTCGTCTGTAAATTCGGCAAAAAGTTAGGAGACACTTTACCTCGCACAAAATCAATTCAACAATTCATCAATTCAACAACTCAATAACTGATCAACTTATCAATTTTACCACTGAGCTACTTTGCCATTAAATAACTCCACAACTCAATAATCCATTCACCTCTCAAAAAGATCGTTCTGTCCATTTTATTACTCATACTATCCTTTTCATGGCACAACTTATCTATAAAGTATTGCATCCGGGACTTTTTAGTCGTAACTTTAATGACATTCTCTTGAAAGCAATAGTTTAAACTACCGAGTAATTTGTTGAGATCATGAGTTGAGATCAATTACAAAGTGTTACACCCTTAACTCGTTTGTAATCAAATAATTTTACTCATATGAACTATTTAAAATTTAGTCGATTTCTAACGCTCACAACTTTATTATTTCTTTTCCTTGGCAGTGCTGTAAATGCGCAGTGCTCTTATCCTATTGTTTCGTCCAATTGTGTCGGGGCATGTGGTAGTCCAACGGAAATTAACTATACCGTTTCTCAGCCGTGCATTGCAAAGGTGAGAAAATATTGTGTCACCAACGATGCCTCCAGTCTGTGCCCGGATCACAACGCATTCGTAGTTGTTTTGGTAGATGGAGTCCTTGTGGCTTCTGGCAACATTACAGCAGTTGGATCTAGTGTTGGCTTTAAGGCAAAGTGTGGCAGCGATATTAAAGTGATTGCTACTACGTTTTTTGTTGGTGGTGGAATCAGCTGTGTCTGGTTGGGTAATGTGACGTATTCACTACGCCAACAGTAGATCAGTTCAGTATCAAAAGTATTTAAGATTGTCTGAAGTAATTTGAATTCGCTGTTCATTTTCTTTCCAACCTATACAGAGATCATTGTTTCAGATTCTAAATATTTTGTATGATACGTTGATTCTAACAAGCTTTTTAAAAGAAACGCTATAGTTTGAAGAGGATGCCGAAATTAATTTTCGGCATCCTTGGTTTAGATACTACACATTTTCTGCGAGAAACTTTTCTGTTTTTGATTTCTCCATTTTGTTTAAGAATTTTTCAGATTCGTGCTTGTCTCTTACCACTTTTGCTACTGTAAAACAAGCAGTTACGCTGAATAAATACGACATCAATAAAAAGCCTTTGATTGAGAGGTCTCCTTCCAGGTGCCAAATCCCTACTGCCATTCCGATAAAAGAGATGGCAAAGGCAATCCAAGCCATATTGTAAAATGATTTGGAGTTTTGGTTTTCATAAATGTAACTATTCATGACTTTTGATTTTGATTGGCTATTGAACGGGGAGAGGCTTCGGGATGATATAAAAGGGGGGCTGTTGATAGACGAAATCCATGTTGAAATAGATAAACAGTTGATTTTACCGGAAGGGGAAAACTTACTGTTTTCGTGATTTCCAGGTATAGAATAAAGGCAGGAACACCACAAACTCCCAATATTCAATGCGCATTACCAGGTAGTCGGAGATGATGAATAGAATAAGCAGAAAAGCCAGTGTCCGATCGTATTTCTTAGTGAAAAAACCGATGGAAAAGGCAATTTGAGAAACAATTGCAGTAACAAATATAACATGGCAATAGGTTGGGTTATCGATTATTGCCGCTATGGTTTTTGTTATATAATGATTGGGCCAATTCACAAAATTGTCAATATGCTGGGCCTTTAGGGATAGTTGCATGTGCGTGGGATCCCAGGCTACACCGCGTATTATTTTCCACAAGGATGCCGATGTAAAGATGAAAATTACATAATATCGCATCAATTCAAGATATGCGATATAGCGTTTTTCTGATTTGAAAACAAAGGCAATGGGCAAAAGAATAAGACCTAAATATTTACGAATAGAAAGGGTGGGGTAACAATAGATGAATAAAACGTACAGACCAAAAAGAACAGTTAGGCCCATTATATGCTTTCGGACATCTTTATTTTTAAAAACACGAAAAAGAATGAAAAAAGGTATAGTTACAATAAGCAGATCAACGATAAGGCCGATCCAGAATACTGATAAAAGATTCGGAATCCCTGTAAACTGGGTCGTCCAAACGATAAGATCTACTCGTGGTGATCGGATTGGATTATCACTTATTTGAACTAAAAATAGGCCATTGAAGTATCGAATCACCAAAAATAAGATGAAGCACGTATAGAAATAGATCATGTATGATTTCCTACTGATCTTTTCCATAGATTATACTTTTTTGCTTCAATAGTGGAGTTGCTTTCTTCCAGCTGAACGTAGTTTTTTCGATTTTTAGATCCTGAGGTTCAATTTTCAACTTATGAGCGATCCACGGTCCTATTTCTTTTTCTAGATCTGATCTTGTAAAGATGAAGGGACTCTTGAAATGTTTTTTTAACCCAGTATTTTGAAGTCGAAGTCGACGGATGAATTTATCAATTGCTTCTGCTTCGGGATGAACCATGTTATTGTTTAAAAGAGCATCGTATTGTACAATCGTATTCATGAAAACGGTATACTCCCGGTAATTCCAATGGTTTAAGTCTACTTCTTTCTCCTGATTGTATAATGTATAGCTGTGATAGAACTCACGAGGTTGTTCTTGCTTCGAAAACATTGCAAACATATACAGAGGGTATAGTTCCAGTCGGAAGATGTGAATAAATACGTAAAGGATGAGAATGCCAGAGAGCACTCGGGCAAAAATAGGATCACGGGTGAAAAGCTTGCCTAAATAGGTATTGTACCAAATGGATTTTAGTTGATTCACGAAATTCAGCTTATGCCCTAAAGATAGGGAATAGTTGTGTGATAAATTGCTTGAATGTTGCTATAGTGTGTAGAACAAATTGCACAAATCCGAGGAGAGTTCAAGAGACCTTCCTCTCGATCCAAGTACCAGGCGAAGCAAAGGTCTCTTGACCTATTGCTCATTTAAGGTATAGGTGCAATTTGTTTTACATACGTTTCTATAGGGGCATATCTATTTTACCTATTAATAATTTTCTCAATTCTCAGTCTTGGATAACAATCCATGGTTCGGAGTATTTGAGTTTTACAGCCGTGACTAGGAATACCATCAAAAACTACGTGAACAATTAAAAGAATGACAAACGAATCAAAAGGAATTGAATCGTGCACTATTCGTAACTGTTCACGTAGTTTTTGATGGT
>JBCCVV010000249.1:0-9905 GCA_039194925.1 Bacteroidota bacterium | reverse complement strand
TTTACGAATTAATTTTCGAGCTTCTTTTTCGCGCAAAATCATTTCTCTCCCACTGGGATATACAAATTGTTCTATTTCTGTTTTATATTTTTCTGCAATAACTGAAACTTTTTCACCACAAAAAATATCAAGATATTCTTTCGCCGTTGGGATTTTAGAATATATGTCGGATACAAGTTTAATTATGTCAGACTTCTCCATTTGGTTAAGTTCTTTTTTTAAATCACGTAGTCCCATAAGCTATATTATATCAAGTTATTCAATCTTATCAGGTTTCGGAACTTTTACAGTTTCTCCATTTATCATCGGTCGTTGGTCAAGCCAGTCACTATCGAGATGAGCTATCTAAAAACACTATACAATTCCTCTTTTCGATTCCTCCCTTTTAAGGAGATACTGCCCATATGCTCAAAGGTATAGGTGTTTTGTGGCAGGATCTTTTTTAGTTCACTGGAAATCAATAAATCAGTTTTACATGCATTGCACAGACTTTGAATTCTTGCAGTAGTATTCAGCACATCACCGGTGAATACAATTTCTTTTTTCAATGCGCCAATTTCGCCGATGGTGACTTCTCCAAAATGAATTCCTGCTTTAAAGTCAATCTCATGCCCATATTCAGCGATCAATTTTTTCTGACTTGCCTTCAGTTTATCCCGAATGGCATAAAAGCATTGGATGCAGTTCGTATTTTGAATCCCTTTTTCAAAGTCCCATGATACTACGATTTCGTCACCTATGTATTGATACACTTCTCCCAATGAATTAATAATCGGATCGGACATGAGGTCATAATATACCTGTAAAAGATTGAAGTATCTTACGTGCCCCAACGATTCAGCAATAGAAGTGGAGGATTTCATATCTAAAAACATAAAAACCCGTTTTTCCACTACAGGCTTGTGATATTTACCGGTGATTAAATTTAGGAATACATTATGTCCCAGGTTTTCGCTTATCGCAGAATAGACCAGACTAGCAAAAAGCGATACGGACAAGTGAAATAAAGTAAGAATAAAAGACATACTGACTAAGTACCGGCCCAACTTATTCCAAGCCTCTGCTCCCAACATACTATAACCTGTTTCAAAAGAAAAAGCTACAGGATAAAAAAGGACATTTACAACCAGGAATAAAAGCAAGTAAATAAGAAATTTGTAAAAGATTTTTGCTCGAAGACTTCGGTGAGCAAATCGTTTTTCCAAAAATATAACCTCTAATGTGCCCACAATAAGCCCTACGATCATATTGGCAATGTTGGCAAATATCAAAACGGGAATTGTGAACGCAATATCTGTGTCTGGATTGGGGGTTTGAGTTCCATTCAATCCCAGTTCGGTGATTATAATAACCCATCCACTCAACACCCAAATAATGGCAAAAGGGATGATCCTTGAGATGTTTCGCCTGGATTTTGGTGTTAAGTTAATCATAGTCTAAATACATGCTTAAATGTAAAAGTTAAATGTGAATTTGAAGAACGATTATCGTCTAATCTCAACTGTGTTCTAGGGTTGTTTATTTTTAACCTTCTACATGCTGTTGGAGCATAGCAAAACGAAAATACGCCAAGTTTTATAAAGCCTCTATTGGGTTAAAGTTTAGCGAAGTCTTTGCAAATACTTAGTGATACCTACTTTGAGCATTGTGGTTAATAATCAACATCAAGTATAGCAAAACACCACTTTCCTTATCAACCGAATCAATACATTTCAATTTTTACCTTCAAACAACTGCAGCACTTCATTTATAAATTTATAGACATTGAAATCTGCCGAGGCTTGGCTTATGCAGTAGGAAATCAATGTCTTCGTCTCAGGACAGTATCCAATATAGGTTTCGTAAAAGCCATAATGTCCAAAGTACGTGTTTCCATTGTATTCTGATTCATACACTCCCAATCCATATCTACTCTCATGCTCTTTGGTATACGTCACATCAATCATGTTTTGCAATGACTCTTTATTGATAAGCTCCAAATTGAACAGCGCTTTGATAAAAATCGCCAGGTCTTTATTGGTCGAAACTAGCCCCCCACCAGCCCAATCAAAGGAGGTATTGATTTCGGTAAAATTTATGGAGCCTACATATTGATTAATCTGACTTTTTTTCTGTTTGGGTTCTTCATAATATTCAAAATAGGTGTCCTTCATTTCTAAGGGTTCCAAAATTCTTGTTCTTATGGATTCCGCTAAGGAAGTTTGGTCGATATGTTCAATGATCAACCCGAGAAGCACATAGTTCATATCCGAATAATACCAACCTTTGCCAGGTTCAAAATGAGATTCTTTATTCAGGTTGAATTGATGATATAACTCTATGATTGACTTGGGGGAAAACTGTTTTTCAGGATTTTGTACTAAAAGACTAAAAAACTCTTGTTGTCGATCCGAAAAGATATCTGCCAATCCTGAATGATGAGAAAGAAGTTGTTCAATTGTGATTTTTCGGGAATAAATCTTTTCTTCTAATTGGTGAAAATTATCAAAATCTAGATAATCTACCGCATATAGATGTTGACTGGCTTTGTCATTTAAATTAAGCTTACCTTCCTCCGCCAATTGAAGAATAAGTGTAGCAACAAAGAGTTTTGTGCTGCTGGCAATTTTGAACTGGTAATTTTCAGGGGCATCTTTCAAGCTAGGGTCCAGATTCCCAAATATTTTTGAATAGATGGCTTCTTTGTCCAAATTTTCTAAATAGAGCAAAATACTATGGACTGGGTTTTCAGATTCATGGTCGATCTTGACATTTGTAATTGAATCTATCAGATCAGTTTGACCAATCGAAAATAAGGGAAGGAATAGAAAAATAAATGGGTATAGTTTAATAATCAATTTCATTCTAGGTGCTGTGTTTTTAGATAAACAGAGTAGCAATTACAATTTATAAACATCATCTAGATTGCTGTCGGTTTTTAACTAAAATTTCCAAAAATTGATGCACTAGTAATAATAGCTATTTGAGCCAAAACCATAAAGCTGACATCAAAATTTGAATACATGGTTGACACACGTGGTATTTGATGCTCTTAAGCACACTATGTACATTTTACCAGGCAATGATAACATCTCTTCGTCCCAAAATGCCTGGCATGATCCAAGTGCCGATCCTGGGGATGCCGTCCTTATAGGATACGTTTGTTGCGTTGGCCAAGCAATATGCTACAATATATTCTTCCTGAGCTAAAACCATAGAAGCGGCAAGTTTATCACGTTCCTCTTTGGTAAGTTCTTTACAATGGCTTTCCACAAATTGATTCATTGCGGCCAGCAGTTCTGCTTGTGATATTGTAAAACTCGTGTCTGGAGGATAACAGGGATGCTCGATACCTGCAAACGTGGAATAGAAGTGATTTTTTTCGTCTGTGTTTGCTTGCAGTTTGTTCATAGCGTCTAAAGCAGCATTTTGTTCTGGAGTAAGATTTGAATTGTTCACTGAATTTTGCGTTCTAATATATGATTCGGAGCGTACTTTTTCCGGTGTCTTACTCTGATGAACACAAGTGCTTAATAAGAAAACGAGTAAAGAGAACTGGACGACTACTCTCATTTTTACAAACAATGGATTTATTTTGGTTAGCACATTTCAATTTCTTTCATCAAACAACTGTCAGAGATCCTTATTTCTTTTCTCAAAGTCATCCAGCCAGCGATGATACCTCCTGGCATTTCTATTGTGTTCGGTAAGGGATTCTGCAAAGATATGATATCCCGGATTTTCGGGATCGACGCACATATAAAAGTAATCGTGATCCTCCGAATCTAGTACCGCATCAATGCTCTTAATGGATGCCATGCTTATAGGTCCGGGAGGAAGACCTTTGTGCAAATACGTATTGTAGGGAGAATCAAAACGAATATGTTTGTACAGTATTCTGGTCGCTTTAAAATCTCGAGTGGCAAATTTTGCGGTGGGATCCGCATCCAATTTCATGCCTGTTCGGATTCGATTAAGATATAATCCTGCCACTCGTTTTTTCTCTGCATCTTTTGATATTTCTCGCTCAACGATTGAGGCCAAAGTGTACACTTCATTGGGAGTCATTCCTAGTTTTTCTGCTTTCGCACGTCTGTTGTTGGCATCCCAAAATCTGGTGTGTTCTTTTATCATTCTTTCAAAAAAAGCCTCTTCATCCGTATTCCAATACATTTCGTAGGTATTTGGAATGAAGAGGCTCATCAACGTTTCCGTAGTGTATCCGGATTGCTTAATATATGCTTCGTTTAGAAATAGATCAATCAAGTCCGCAGAATCCGCTTCAATAAATTGCGAAGCTTTGGCCGCCACATCTTCCAATAGCCAACCATGGGTGAGAACCAGATTGACGGGCTCTTGTTCTCCCGCACGAAGATGACTGATGAGAGAACGGTTGCTACAGTAAGGAGTGATCTTGTACTTTCCTGCTCTCATGTTCCTCTTTTTGTAGCGCATCATTTCTGCTACTTTTCGAAAGGAAGCTGTATCTATGATTTGATTATTAGCGTAGAGAATTTCTACCACTTCTTGGAATGAAGCATTAGTTGGAATATGTACAACGTTATTTTTCAGGTTTTCGGGAACATTAGGAGACAGGATTAAGGAGTATAGATGATAAGCAAAGATGCTACTTATAGCACCAACAATTATTATTCCCCAAAATACCTTCTTCAGCATCCAATTTTATTTATCCCTTATTTTCAGTTCTTTATGATAGGTTTCAATTCGGGCATTGGCATTGCTATCTACCCCTAAAATGACCACCATCATGGCAATTGTTGTAATGCTGATTGCCCTCCAAAGTGGTTGATCAACAAAAACAACAAACAGGGCCGAAATTACAATAAGGAAAGGAATGACTTTAAAAACAATGGTCTTATATTCTGCTTTTGATTTTTCCGTTCGAGCTATCTCCGTTTTTATAAATTCTGTTGGATTATCGGTGTAGGCTGTTGCAAAACTTGTAGCGCGAGATTTATTTGTGAAAAATATTCCAAGACCTACGGCCAGCAATAAAATACCTGCTACTAAAGTAGGGTAGATGTATGCCTTCGCAGTTTCAGTTTTACCAAGTTGCCAAAATCCCATGCTGGCCAATAAAAACAGGAGGGCAAAAAGTATGAAGAATCTTGCGGAGAAAACCTCAGCCTTTGCCCATTCAATTGCAATTTTTGATAGTTCCATTTTCTAATTCATTTTATATTTTTCCCTGTATTCTGATGGACTGATTCCTTCCTTCTTTCTGAATAATCTGGAAAAGTAGGCAGGATATTCGAATCCCAGTTCATAGGCTATTTCTGAAATACTTTTATTGGGTAGTAGTAAAATATTCTTCGCAACATCAATTAAATGTAGATGAAGATGTTCGGTCGATGTTTTTCCCGTTTCCTTTTTAAGTGTATCACTAAGATAGCGTTGAGACACCGACAATTCATTTGCGAGTTGTTCGATGCTGGGAATACCTTTTTCCTGCAAGTAACCTGATTCGAAGTATTGAGCTAATCGTTGATTAAACTTCTCCAACAAATCATTTGAAAGCTCCTTCCTATGTAAAAACTGTCTTTCGTAAAATCGGTGCGTATATTTAAAAAGCGTGTCCAATTGAGAGATAATAATCTGTTTACTAAACGCATCCTGGTTGTTTTGATACTCAATCTCAATATTTTCAACAATCGATTCTATCTGTTTTTCTTCTTTGGGAGAAAGATGCAATGCTTCGTTGGTTGAATAAGAAAAGAAGCCATACTTTTTTATTTGATGCGCCAGTTCGGTGCCTTTTAGAAAATCTTCGTGAAAATTTATGGAAAAGCCTTTTTGCTCAAAAACCACACTTTTATCCCATTGCAATACTTGTCTTGGTGCAATAAATATCAAAGAACCATTGGTGAAATCATATTTTGTACGCCCATAGTTCAAATCTCCCGTTACAAACTTTTTCAAACTTATGGTGTAGCAATCGTTGGTTATGGGCGGTGAACTTTCTCTGGGGCAAGGCAAATAACCATCTCCTTTTGATGTAAACACACTCAACATGGGATGCTCAGGTGGAGGCAGCATAAGATAATCCAAATACGATGATAATGTCTTAAAGTGTTGCATGGTTGTAACTTAGATTTTCCATTTAAAATGAGTTGCTTTTTCTGAGACTTCCCAAAGTTTGGCAGCTATCTGCATATCTTGGGCATGCGACTCAAGTTTGCACCGATCTACAGGACCAGACCATTGCATGATTCCCGTTGGTCCATAATACGCTTTTTGGTTCAAATTTTCTTCATTTTCTGTAGCACACATTACTTCCGGATAGGCTCCTTTTTCTGCAGATTGCACAATGGGCAATAACGACATGATAGAAAACAATATCCTATCCCGCTTACTCGCCTTTTCATTGATGAGCGAGGTTTTTGATGCACCGGGATGACACACATATACCTTTGTATTTTTATTGGCAGCTCTAATGCGGTCTTGTAAATTATAGGCCACCAACATTTGAGCCAATTTACTATGGCAATATGTATTCATGGGATTGTAATTCTTGTCCCAATTCATATCATCAAATTGAATGGTTTTGATTCCCATTTTATAGCCTTCGCTGCCTACAACTACCATTCGCCCATTTGAATGTTCTACTTTATCAAACAATAATCCCATCAATAAAAAATGTCCGTAGTGGTTGATTCCCAATTGGCTTTCAAAACCATCCGCTGTAAATTCCTGATTGGCAATTTGAGCGACAGCGGCATTACAGATCAGGGCATCAATTTTAGAGATGGTGGCATTCACTTCTTCGGCGGCACTGCGAACAGAGGCTAATTCTGATAAATCCATTTTTATAAAGGATACTTTACTATCAGGACCAAGTGCTGCCTTTAATTCAGAAATTGCATTTTTAGATTTTTCCGGATTACGGTTTAGCATAACCACCTCTGCACCTTTGCTGAGTAAGATTTTTGCTGCTGCAAATCCAGCCCCGGTATTTGCTCCCGTGATAAGAAAGGTTTTACCCGTTAAATTTTGAATTCTTTCGGGAGTCCACCCTTTTTTACCAAATTGTTTTGTTTGCATTCTATTTATTTCATTAAGCTTCAAGAATAGAACAAAGGTAAATGGAGATAAAGCTCAAAGTCTTATACGGATTTTCGAATCTTGAATACTTTTTGGTTTATGGTACATTATAATTATATGCTGAAAGACTCATAATTTGAGCAATGCCCAGGTGTTTTTCCTTGAGGCAATGCATTGAAAGGTGACAGGTGAATAAGTTGATAGATTTAATGAGAACAAAAAAACACTTTGATGAATTGGGGAACAACGCAAATAGGCTTCATTCTGTTTTTTAAACAGAACCAGGCAGGAACCTTTGATTATGCTTATAATGCACGGTTGGAAATCAAAATCATTTCTTATCGGTTAGAGCAAGGGGAATTGACTTTTAACTTTTATAAATGAACGTTATTCATGTTTTTTCATCAATGTGAAGTCAAAAGGTGTCCACAGACAGGACTTTAATCCACTTTGTTTAAATGCCGAATTTACCCACGTATTGCAGGTCTTAAGACAAGAGTAACTGCCAGTCGCTTTATAAAAATCATCTATTGTTGAATAGCCTTGATTTTTCAGGATAATTTTCTTTCCATTTTCATCCGTTTCAAATGAATTCAGCAGATAGGAAGTGAGTTTAGCCAGTTCAGCGTCACTTATTTTTATTTCGATCCAGTCGGAACGCTTACGTCGGTAGCGCGTTACATGCATAAGGGTCGAACTTTTTAAGAACATTGCTGTGAATGCATTTTTAAACGTCAAGTCTTTCCAGGTAGGAGTGTGTATATAAAAGTTTTCATCTCCCCAGCCAAAAGACAAGTACCTGTCGGATTGTTCTTGTTTTAATCCTGAAAGTAAAAGACTGTCGACATCGCTTTTGGGGAGAATGATGTCGAGATGAACTCCATTGGTATTCAAGTATATAGTATTTTCGAAGACTTGATTTTTATTAATCCGATCAATCGTAATGGATGATAAAATCAATGAAATGATCATGTACAAGACTGGAACCAGCAGGAAATATAAAATCCATCGAACTATTCTTTTTACTGATTTCATAGATTGATGTCGGTACGTTTTCAGAATTCGAACTGATGAATGAGATTTACATCTTTATCCCATAAAGAAATCACTCCTTCACTGCTTGTGGTAATGATTCTGCTGCCTTCAGAATTCCAGTTGATACCCCATAGATAATCATTTGAGGCTTTCGACTCTTTTACTAATTTTCCTTCATGATCCCATATTCGTAACGCATCGTTGGCACTGGCAAGCCATTCTCCATCGGGACTCCATCTGATGTTTCGGTATTCCACCTGACTTTTCCCTGTTTCAACCACTTTTTCTCCTTTCTTGTTCCAATATTGAATCAGCTTATTCTTGGCATTTGAAGATTCTCCGTAGTCTCCTGTCGCAAAGAATTCTCCTGATGGATGCCATTCTACACATAGCAGTACAACTTCTACATCGCGTGGGTCGTAGATTCGGATGGTTTCTCCAGAATGTGTAAACATTCCAATGGTTGAACCCACTGCTGCTAAAATATTTTGGGTGGGGTGCCAATCCAGTCCAGTCACTGATTTCTCATCTGCCATAAATCGAGATACATTCATGCCGCTAGAGTCAAATATTGATATCTCACCATCAAATCCGGAAACGGCTAAAAATTCTCCGCTATGGTTCCAATCCAACGCTCTGAAGCTGTTTTCCAATTTCTCAAGTTCTATCCATTGATCCAGGTCCATATCAAGAATCTTGGCCTTAAAACTTGCACTTTGGGTTATGACCGCCAGCTTATTCTCAGTTGGATGCCATTTCAATCTGCTCAAAGTCTCGCCTCCTGTTGAATAGGTATTTAAAAGCTCAAAGGTATGGCCATCGAATAATTTCAACACACCCTGACTCCCTCCAATGGCCAGGACTTCATCATTTGGGCTCCATGCTGCGGTCCACAATGTTTTGTCCTGTGCAAAGGAATTAAAGAAACTAGTGATTAGGATTAAAATAAAGGTGTATTTCATGTAAGAATCTTTGTCAAGTAGTGTTATATTTTGAATAACCTCTTGGGGCGAATGATAGAGTGTTGAAACTAAGAACTCCCTTGGTGTGGCCTTCCTCCTTCTAGTAGTAAACAATAAATACAAGAAGTCTATGCTTAAATTTCTTCTTTAAGACGTTTACGAATCTATGGGTAATTTCCAAATCATATGATCATTCCCTTCTGACCAATAGTCCTTTAAAATATACTGCGGTTCACCTAGTTTCTTTTTCCAAAAGTTTTGAGATTTGGTGTAGCCACAATCTAAACAATAATGACTGGTTCTTGTCCTCAACTCCGTTATAATTTCGGCAAATAAAAGGCTTCCAACTCCTCTTTTCTGAAAAGAGGGTAAAATATATAAACTTTTTATCTCTGGTATCCCGGTTAACTCAGAATTTACATTAATTGACACTAATTTACTTGGTTTGCCATATGCAATGGTTCCTATAATTCTTGAGTCGGACTTTGCGATCAGGTAATGTTGAACCAAGTCATTGTTAGTAAAGTAGTATTTTAAGTTCATCATCTGTTCTTCAACTCCAGATTGAATTACCTTCTCCTGATTTTGAATATATTCACCTTCATTTCTGACAGTATCGGTTATTGTCGATACAAAGAGCTCTTTTAATTCCGCGTGGTCATCTTGTGTTGGTTTAGAGAAATTTAAAAATTTCAACATAGTTTTAGTTAAAAGTGCAGGTGGACTAATCATTAAAAAAGGTGCATTTCTATTTGTCGTATTTAAAAGAGTTAAATGCCTCAATACTAGACGAAATCGTCTGTCCTTTAGTATTTTATCCCTCGGTAAACTCAAGGTGACAATGAAAAACGACTTTATAATACAATC